>NZ_KE384592.1:79268-80459 GCF_000426905.1 Dolichospermum circinale AWQC131C | reverse complement strand
CTAAGCGGGCTATTGAGTTGGTGCATTAATTAGAACGCAGATGTACGCAGATGAACGCGGATGATTTTGTGTTTAGTTGCGTACATTTGCGGTTTTTAGTCAAAAATATTTTTTGTAGATCATTTTTTGTTAAACTCTGGGAAGAATTAAACTCGTTTTCACGGAACAGAAATAATTATGATTTAAGCATCTGTTAGAATAGAAATAATGAAGTTAACAACAAAATCATGATTGAATTACAACAATTGCAAGAGCAGGTATTAAAATTACCAATCAGAGAACGTTGGCATCTTGTACAAACTGTACTAGCATCAATTCAACAAGAAACCCTATCTTCTACTCCTTCACAAACCACTATAGAAAACTTATCTGAACTTGACCCCTGGACTCAAAGTTTAATAGGTGTAATTAGCTTAGAATCAGAAAATACAGAAGAAAGCTATATTGATTATTTAGAGGAGAAATATAGTTGAAAAAAGTATTATTTGACAGTGATGTTTTGCTTGATATTTTAGCACAGCGTCAACCGTTTGTTGTTTTCTCAACACAGGCATTAAATACAGTTATTACAAAACAAGTTCAAGGCTTTGTTTCAGGACACGCTATTACAAATATATTTTATATTTTACGTCGCCAAATTGGTAGCGATGCAGCCAAAAAATTAATAGAAACTTTATTACAAAATCTGCAAATTGCCAGCGTTACAGATACAGTAATTCATCAAGCTTTACAAAGTCCAATTAAAGATTTTGAAGATGCGGTGACAAGTGCAGCAGCAATAGCAGCAGGTGTAGAAATAATCGTCACTAGAAATAAGGTTGATTTTGTAGGGTCTTTAGTACCAGCATTGTTACCAGAGGAATTTTTGAAAATGCTTTGATTTGGTGTAATATATATATTGTGAGCCTTGGGTACTCCTTGGAGCATAAAATTTGATGCAGCCTTCAAAACGTGAACAGCGAGAAATAGGCTTGCTCACAATTTAGAGTTCCCGACCCCAAGGTAAGAATTTTTTTAAACTGAATAACCGCTTTTTGAGTTATAGGTTAATTTGTGGGTGGTGCAGGTGCGATGTTAGAACATATCATGTTACTCAGTACCAGCAAGCGGGAGATTTTCGCCTGGAAGCGTGGGGAAACTACGGCTAGTGCTGGTGAGTTGATGGCTTTTAATGGGTTGACTGCGGAAGCG
>NZ_KE384592.1:77161-79258 GCF_000426905.1 Dolichospermum circinale AWQC131C | reverse complement strand
CTAAGCGGGCTATTGAGTTGGTGCATTAATTAGAACGCAGATGTACGCAGATGAACGCGGATGTTTTGGCGTTGGGTTGCGTACATTTGCTGATTTTTTTATTTGGTGGGAACGCTGATGAACGCAGATAAACGCAGATTGGATTTGAATGGGGTTACGGACAAGATTATTGGGTGTGCTTTTAAGGTGGGTAATACTTTGGGGGTTGGTTTTTTGGAGGCGGTTTATGAAAATGCGCTGGCGCATGAGTTACGGAAAATTGGTTTGTTGGTTGAGCAGCAAAAAATGTTGGAAGTTTGGTATGACGGTATAGTTGTGGGTAGTTATAGGGCTGATTTGTTGGTGGAAAACGCTATTATTGTGGAGTTAAAGGCAGTAACAACACTGGATAGTAAGCATTTTTCCCAATGTATGAATTATCTGAAAACAACTGGACTTACTCTATGTCTATTAATTAATTTTGGTAATCCCAAAGTAGAAATAAGGCGTGTTGTCCGTAATTTCTAAACCATCTGCGTTTATCTGCGTTTATCTGCGTTCCTATGAATTAGGATAGCTTGACTCGGATTTGAGGAATCTTAATTAACTGATTAGCGTTGACTGTAACATCAATTAAACCAAAAGTTCCCTTACGAGAATTTACTCGATCATAACTAATCCTAACTCCTGTATCTGAATAATTATTAGGATAATTATTAGAACTTGTAGAGTCAGACCACCCTCGCATATCTGAAACAATGTTGATACCACCACTCAATTTAGGTATTATTGAAGCATTAACTTCTGATACATCCATATTCCGATTTTGTTTGAGATATTCAGCAGCATAAGTCATTCCTACAGAACCAGGACCACCAGAAGTTGCAAGAAATTCCTGATTATTTTCGATTCTAGGAAAACCAAAACCAACATTATTTCCAAGAGGGTCTTTACGTTCAGATACAGCAATAACATTATATTGATTTTTAGGATCATTTACTTCTGCAACACCAACAGTAGTGAATTGTTGACGGATAAACTCTCTTTCAGCTAACATCACATCTTTACGTGCTTTGTACCATCGTTTGTCGCGCATTTGGAAACCAGCAAAAGCACCTCTTAACAATAGTCCAAATAATCCGAAGAAAGCATCTGCGGATTGAGGATTATATAAGCCTAAGTTAAGAACAAATGAGCCACCACCAATTAGACTATATTGAATAAATTTTCTGCGTTTCATCGGCTTGTTATTGTAAAGTGTCTTCAAAAAAAATAATTGGAGGGCACGTATTATTATTTATAGTAGATCCTCTCAGACATTCTGCTTCTAAAGCAATACTACGAACATTCCTAACATCTATTGGCCAAGAAAGTAGTTGTCCTTTAGTCACATCTTTATATTGATAAAAGTTTCCGTCTCGATAAATAGATAAGCGAACCAGTGATCCTTGTGCATGCCTATTATTATCAGCAATACCAAATGCAAGATTTAAAGTTTTATATTTTGCTTTCTGTCCTGCTTCAGTTAATCTACAAGCAACTTGATTTGTCTCTTGTTTACCAATCCAATCTCTATGGTTTGTACTAAATATAGCTATACCCCTAAAAATTTGGAGTCCTATAGGAAAGTCTTTATTTGTCGCTTTATATCTTCCATATTCTATTCCTTGACAAGACATTTCACCTAAGGAACCAACACCAACAGGACGTTTTTGAGCATCTACTGGAGTTGTACTAGATACTAAAACTGTAGCTGTCATTAAACCAGCGATCAATTGACGAAGTTTTACCATAATTTTTGTCTATCAATTAACACTTTGTAACATTTTTAACTTTACAGGAGATATTAAGCATCAAATATCAAGTTATTTTGATTTGTCCTTGAGAATAAATTAATCTTTAAAATTATTATACATCAGTAGGTTAGGTTAAAGCAAGAAAAACCAACATCACGAAATATCACGAATAGTGTTTTCTACCAATGGCAGAAAATGACAAAAACCGCCATCATATAAAAAAGTATATTCAAAAAATCACATTATGAAAAGTATGAATATTTCCTTACCTGACACCATGGGCGATTATATAGAAAAGTAGCGCAAGGTGGTTACAGCAGCC
>NZ_KE384592.1:76110-77103 GCF_000426905.1 Dolichospermum circinale AWQC131C | reverse complement strand
GAAGGATTAAACTCAGGAAATGCAACAGAAATGACAGCACAAGATTGGGAAGATATTCGTCAATACACCTCTTACCATTCCCAAAAAAAACAATCTTCACAAACTCAATCTTATTCAGACTCTTCATCTAGATAAGATTGACGACTGTGACGAACATGAATAATAGCTATAACATCTTCTTCAACAACAAATAAAACTCGATATTTTCTTTGTTTTCCCACCCATAGTTGGCGAATTTCACGACCAAGTTTTGTTGATTCTGGAGCTATACTACATCGGTTAGGAAATTTTTTTAGTGACGCAATAGCATCTTCAAATTGATAATACCAATTGTTCGCTACTTCAGCACTCAAATTATCACACATCCAACGATAGGAGTTTTCAATTTCCTGAAATGCAGTAGGCTGAATAATAACTTGATAATTCATGAGCGAGGAGGAATGTTATATTTTTGTTGTAGAGTTGCCAAAACTTGATCCGCAGGAATCCCTTCACCGCGCTCAAATTCATCTAATCCTTTACGAATACCTACTATTGTTTCTAAGTAATCTATTCTTGCTAACAATTCTTGATAGGAAACTGGGGGTTTTTGTGGTGCTGTTTTGAGTGATTGCAAAAAACCAAACACATCTTCTAAAAGTTCGTTGGGCGTGTTGTCAATTTCTTGTAACAGTAATTCTTTGATAGTCATCACGGTTAATAAATCAAATTGATGTTTTTATTATAGCAATTATTTTCAGTTTTATATAGATAAGTTAATTATTCTTATTACAACTAAAGTAAGTAGGTTAGGTTAACCCAAGAAAACCCAAGATTACCCAAACCACCCAACTATCACCAATAGTTTTTTCTACCAATGACAGAACATGACAACAACCGCCATAATATAAAAAAGTATATTCAAGAAGTCACATTATGAAAAGTATGAATATTTCCTTACCTGACACCATGGGCGATTATATAGAAAAGTAGCGCAAGGAGGTTACAGCAGCG
>NZ_KE384592.1:72758-76030 GCF_000426905.1 Dolichospermum circinale AWQC131C | reverse complement strand
ACTACAAACCCTGCTTTTAGAAGGATTAAACTCAGGAAATGCAACAGAAATGACAGCACAAGACTGGGAAGATATTCGTCAAGCAGTTCGTGAGAAAACTAATCAAAAAAACTCATAAACACTAAAAATATCAAAATCAGCTATACTACTAATAGTATGACCCTGGGTAGGATATGGCTAAAATCTCAATTTCATTGCCAGATGAACTACTAAATTACATTGACCAAAAAGTTGATAACCGTAGTGCATTAATTGAAAGTCTCTTGAAACAATGGCAAGAACAAAAACAAAATGAAGCACTAGCAGCAGCTTGCGCTTTGGTTGATGAATTAGAATTAGGTTGGGAAAGTGAATGGCAAAATATAGCGATTACCGAATGGGAAGCATCTGGATCGTAACATTTGATCCATCTGTAGGTACAGAAATTCAAAAAACTCGGCCAGCACTGATAATTTCTGGGACTTTGTTTAATAACCAACGTACCAAAGTCACAGTTTTACCTTTTACTTCCGCACAACCTAATAACCCCCGTATTTCACCAGCAGTAGTGGAAGTACCAGCATCAGCACAAAACGGACTTTCTGTAGATAGTCTTTTGATATGTGTTGAACCAATGACTTTTGATAAAGTTCGTTTAACGCAACAATTAGGAGAATTAGAAGCAGAATTATTAGAACAATCTCAAAATATTTTGCGGCGATATCTGAGTTTAAATAACAATTAATTGTCTGATGTTACGCAGTAATTCTAAGCGGGATATTTTCGCCTGGAAGCGTGGGGAAACTACCGCTAGTGCGGGTGAGTTGATGGCTTTTAATGGGTTGACTGCGGAGGCTTTGACTAAGCGGGCTATTGAGTTGGTGCATTAAGGGTTAATATAGTAGTATACCTCATTCAATCAACTATTTGAATGGGGATACTTATAACTTTTTACGTATAAAGTCAAGATAGTATCTGTACAATTTTTGCAGTCTCTACTGATGTATTGTTTAAATAACAGATTTATAATTCTCAACTACGGCAAATGCTAAATACATTATCATTAACGGAATGAACATTATATGAAATTAGATTCAGTTCACTATTGTGAAGATAAAGGAATGCCTAGTGAATGGCGTGTAGATGGTTGCCAATTAGGTGATGTAAACTTGATTGTTGGTAAAAATGCTTCTGGTAAATCTAAAATTCTTAGAGCGATAAACTTAATATCTAATTTGCTATCTGGTGACCAAAATCTTAAGTCTGACAGAATTTTGAAAGAATGGATTTTAACATTCAATTCTCATAGTCCAGATGATAAGCAAGTCTATGTACTAACAGTAGATAATGGTACAGTTGTAGAAGAGACGTTAACTATTGGGGGTAAGATATATCTGAACAGAAACAAATCAGGAGAAGGTAAAATTTGGGCTAAAAAATTAAACGTAGATATTGATTTTCAAACTCCTATTGATGAAATTGCTGCTTTAAAACGTAGGGACACTATTCAACATCCTTTTTTTGAAAATATTTATACTTGGGCAAGTACGTTAAGATACTACCAATTTGGTACAGATTTAGGAAGAAGCGTTTTTGCATTAGTTAAGTCTATAAAAAAAGAATCACTCAGAAAGAAAATAGATTTTAAAGACACGGAACAAGTAATTGGCATATTTAAATTAGGAGAGGAAGAATTAGGAACACCTTTTATTGAAGCTATAAAATCTGATATGTCATCTGTTGGTTATCAAATAGATGATGTTGGTACAAAAACACCAGCTATTTTTTTAGAAAACGAAACAGAGGAATTTATAGATAGAAAACCAGAATGTCTTTATGTTAAAGAAAATGACTTAAGACAGAAAACAGAACAATATTCAATGTCTCAAGGTATGTTTAGAGCCTTGTATCTAATTATTCAAGTTAATTATTCTCTTCTATCTAGAAAACCCAGTTGCATTTTAATAGATGATATAGGTGAAGGACTTGATTTTGAGAGATCGTCTTCAATGATTCAATTACTCATTGATAAGGCTAAAACTGGATTAGTTCAACTAATAATGACTTCTAATGATCGCTTTATAATGAATGGTGTTCCTTTACAATTTTGGTCTGTGATTGAACGTAAAACAGGATTGGCAAAGCTACATAATATAAATAATTCAAAACAAATATTTGATGATTTCAAATTTACTGGACTGAATAATTTTGACTTTTTTGCAAGTCAGTTCTATGTAGAAGGTTTTCAGAATGAGGAGTCTATAAATCAGTGAAAAAATTAGCTATTTTTGTGGAGGGACAGACAGAGCAGATTTTTGTAGAACAATTACTAAAGGAAATTGCTGGTAGAAATAACATTTCTATAGAAGTACGGTCTATAAATGGTAAGCAAGGAAATAGAATTACTACAGTAATTGCTAGTGATCCTCTCATTAGTACAACAAAATTTCATGTATTAGTTTATAACTCTGGTAGTGATAATAATGTTGTTTCAGACATGAGAGATATGTATAATTCTTTAAGTGCATCTGGTTATGAAAGAATTATAGGACTAAGAGATGTTTATCCCATATCTATGTCAGATAAAGTAAAGTTGGAAAGGGGTTTACGTTATTCTTTGCCAAAAGGTGTTATTCCCATTGATGTAGTTCTTGCTGTTATGGAAATTGAAGCCTGGTTTCTAGCAGAATGGAATCATTTTCTGAAAATAGATGTGCGTCTTACTCCAGAAAATATTCAAGCTAATTTTGGATTTAATCCTAAAATTGATGATATGGAGGCAAGACATCATCCTGCTGATGATTTACACCAAATTTATAAGCTTGTAGGTAGATCATATAAAAAAAGTAGAAATCAAGTTAATACAATTGTGTCAAATCTAGATTACGATTTTATGTATGTAGAACTTCTCAATAATGTTATTAGTTTTGGAGAATTTATTAAGTTAATAAACCTATTTATAAGTTATTAATAAGTTTTTATCAGTAAACCCAAACCAAAGTAATCTACTACTTATTTAAATATACAAGGTTAGGTTGACACAAATAAACCCAACATCACCCAAACCACCGAACCATCACGAATAGTGTTTTCTACCAATGGCAGAAAATGACAAAAACCGCCATAATATAAAAAAGTATATTCAAGAGGTCACATTATGAAAAGTGAATATTTCCTTACCTGACACCATGGGCAATTATATAGAAAAGTAGCGCAAGGTGGTTACAGCAGCCAAGCGTGAATATTTTCGGGAATTAGTGCGACAAGACCAAAAACTCCAAAGCAAAAGAACA
>NZ_KE384592.1:71423-72719 GCF_000426905.1 Dolichospermum circinale AWQC131C | reverse complement strand
GAAGGATTAAACTCAGGAAATGCAACAGAAATGACAGCACAAGATTGGGAAGATATTCGTCAAGCAGTGTGAGCAATATATTATAATAAAATCATAGCCAAATAACTCAAGTTAGGAGTTTCAACAATTAATAATGCTGCAAATAATCCAAGCAACCTGTACCAACGGACAACTTATTTTGAATGAAAAACTAAGTTCCGAATTAGAAGGTAAAACCATACAAATAATGATTCTCGAACCCAGCGAATCTACACAACCAATAGATTCTCAAGAATCGAAAATACAGCAATTCTTAGCGCGAGTTAATAACTACTCCTTCCCACTTCCCCCAGACTACAAATTTAATCGAGAAGAAATTTATGAATATTTCCTTACCTGACACCATGGGCGATTATATAGAAAAGTAGCGCAAGGCGGTTACAGCAGCGAAGCGTGAATATTTTCGGGAATTAGTGCGACAAGACCAAAAACTCCAAAGCAAACGAACAATTACAAACCCTGCTTTTAGAAGGATTAAATTCAGGAAATGCAACAGAAATTACTGCACAAGATTGGGAAGATATTTGTCAAGCAGTATAATAGTAATAACATAATTCAAAAAAGGCATTAATTATGGATATCAAACTTGCAGAAATATCTCAAGAAATTAACAGCTTACCTGAAGAAGCGCAAATCTTACTACTAGATTTTATTCAATTACTCAAAAAACGTTATCCACAACCAGAAAATCATCAAGAAAAAACCATCTATGAAAAATTTTATGAAATTGGATTAATTGGTTGTTGTGCTGTGGAAGAAAATTTATCAACCACATATAAAGAAGTTTTATCTAATACATTACCCAATAAATATGATCATAGTTGATACAGGATTTTGGTTAGCTCTTATTGATCAAAAAGACACCTACCACGAAACAGCAAAACAGGCTTTAAAAAAATACAATGAACCTTTAATTACAACATGGTGTGTTGTCACAGAAACCTGTTATCTTTTGCTAACTCGCAAAGGAGTTCAAGCTCAAGTTACTTTTTTAAATAGTCTGGAACAAGAATTATTTACAGTTTTTAATTTAGAATCTCACCATACTCCACGCATTATCCAATTAATGGAAAAATATGCTAATCTACCGATAGATTTAGCTGATGCTTCCCTCTTATCCTTTTGAAAATTTGCTATTTTAAAGTAATTACCTGTATCTGTTCACATCATCTCACCCAACCATCACCAGCGATTACTAGACCGATAGCGAAGCACTGCTGTAAGTAGTTCGCTGCATGACAGATACACCACCGAAAG
>NZ_KE384592.1:70823-71334 GCF_000426905.1 Dolichospermum circinale AWQC131C | reverse complement strand
TACTATGACTATCCAAACCTTAGACAAAACCACCACAATTTCCGAACAGCAATTTCTTCTACCCGGCCATTACACCTGGAAAGAATTTGAAATAATAGAAACCTTAACCGCAGACGCAGCAGGTTTGCGGATAACTTATCTTGATGGGTACATCGAATTTATGACGCTGAGTGAACAACATGAAACTATTAGCAGTGCAATTGCTATATTCTTAGCATTATACTTTTTTGAAAAAGGCATAAACTTCATCCCGGTAGGTAGTGCTACTCGTCGCGCAAAAGAAAAAAGTGCCTCATTTGAACCTGATGAATCTTATTACATCGGAGAAAAAAAGGAAAATCCAGATTTAGCAATTGAAATTAATATTACCAGTGGGAGTATTGATAAACTTGAAAAATATAAACGGTTTAATATTACCGAAGTCTGGTTTTGGGAAAATAATCAATTGTCTTTATATCATCTCAAAAATGATAATTATGAACAAATTAATCAAAGTGAATTATTGCCAGAC
>NZ_KE384592.1:70357-70764 GCF_000426905.1 Dolichospermum circinale AWQC131C | reverse complement strand
TCCATTATTGATGCAAGAACAGCATTTATTAAAGGTATTAAAAAGTAGTAGTTTGTAGTTTGGGTTGACACAAGGAAACCCAACAATAATCGGTGTTGCTGAAACCAGGTATGAATTTAGGTGTAGAGCCGAGAATCCCTACATGAGGAACGTCTCTACAAAATAATTATTTACAGTTTTTAATTTAGAATCTCACCATACTCCACGCATTATCCAATTAATGGAAAAATATGCTAATCTACCGATGGATTTAGCTGATACTTCCCTAGTAATTTTAGCAGAACATTTAGGACATGGACACATTTTTCAGTAGATCAGCGTGACTTTAATACCTATCATTGGAAACAAACTTATCCTTTTTAAAATTTGCTATTTTGAGTTAATTAAAAACTGATACATAAGGAAAC
>NZ_KE384592.1:69757-70268 GCF_000426905.1 Dolichospermum circinale AWQC131C | reverse complement strand
TACTATGACTATCCAAACCTTAGACAAAACCACCACAATTTCCGAACAGCAATTTCTTCTACCTGGTCATTACACCTGGAAAGAATTTGAAATAATAGAAACCTTAACCGCAGACGCAGCAGGTTTGCGGATAACTTATGTTGATGGGTGCATCGAATTTATGACGCTGAGTGAACAACATGAAATGATTAAAACCATTCTTGGTTTTTTACTAGAATTATATTCCTGTGAAATAGGCATAAATCTGATTCCAGTAGGTAGTGCTACTCGTCGCGCAAAAGAAAAGAATGCTTCCTTTGAACCGGATGAATCTTATTACATCGGAGAAAAAAAGGAAAATCCAGATTTAGCAATTGAAATTAATATTACCAGTGGCAGTATTGATAAACTTGAAAAATACAAACGGTTTAATATTACCGAAGTCTGGTTTTGGCAAAATAATCAATTGTCTCTATATTATCTGAAAAATGATAATTATGAACAAATTAATCAAAGTGAATTATTGCCAGAT
>NZ_KE384592.1:220-69698 GCF_000426905.1 Dolichospermum circinale AWQC131C | reverse complement strand
TCCATTATTGATGCAAGAACAGCATTTATTAAAGGTATTAAAAAGTAGTAGTTTGTAGTTTGGATTGACACAAATAAACCCAACCATCACGAATAGTTTTCTCTACTAATGGCAGAAAATGACAAAAACGTATATTCAAAAAGTCACTTTATGAAAAGTATGAATATTTCCTTAAAATCATCAAATCCTGGATATCCTAATTCAGACAATTTCCTGATCATTAAAAATGATTCATCTTAAAAATTATCAAATCCTGGATATCCTAATTCAGACAATTTCATTTTTCCACAGATTTAGCTATTACTCCCAATTGTAAACCAGGAGGAAAATTACCCTCTTCTTTAATTCTTTTTATTTCCGATGAAGTAATAGGTAAATTTAATCTTTGTGCTAATGCTTGAACAATGTCCCCCCTATCAATAATTCCAGCTACAGTATCAGCAGGAGAAATAACAGTAATTAACGGTAATTGTTCAGCTTCTAGTTTATTGATTACCTCTGCCAAAGAACTAGATTCCATAACAGTTGGAATTGCTGTTAATGGATGAACAATACTTTGTAAAGTTTGATTTTCCCATTCACTTCGTTCTGTAGTTCGCAAATCATTAATACTAACCAAACCGCGATAACGACCATCAGCAACAGCAAAATAAACCTCTGGTACAGTCGTTTCTAAAAGATATAAATCAGCAAATTCTCGTAAAGTTTGATGAGCATCAACAACCCGAAAATTATGAGTCATACTATCGGCTGCTACTAAATTTAGTAGCGTTTCTTCTAATGTAGTTAAACGGTCATAACTGTTAGCATTGCGAACTACAAACCAGCCAATCAAAATCACCCATAAACCCGTGATAAATTCCCCAGTCAAAAAATCAATAATAAACCCTAAAGCGATCGCACTGTAACCTAAAATCTGTCCAGACCTTGCAGCCCAATGTACTGCTTGAAAACGGTTTCCTGTAATTTTCCATAAAGCAGCTTTTAAAACCTGTCCTCCATCCAAAGGTAAACCAGGAATTAAATTAAATAAAGCCACAACTAAGTTAATTCTCGATAAATCTCCTGTCATTTCATTCAGGAGGTTACTATCAGGAATTACAGTCGCTATTAGACGCAGTAGAAAAAATAGAATAACACTTACTGCAGGACCTGCGATCGCTACTTGAAAAGCTTGGCCTGGAGTTTCTGATTCTTCCTCAATGGCCGCAACTCCCCCAAACAAAAATAAAGTAATAGAATTAACCTTAATTCCCTGGGATTGTGCCACCAAACTATGTCCTAATTCATGCAGCAACACCGAAACAAATAACAGCAGTGCCATGATTAAACCAGCACCCCAACCTGCGACAGTCCCCCATTGTTGGTAAGCTAAACCAAAATTGAGAGTTGTTAACCCCAAAATTAGAAACCATAAGGGGTCTAAAAACAAAGGAATGCCAAATAAAGAACCTATTTGCCAATTTGTTTGCATTATTAGATATTTCCAGAAATTATTTGATAGTCAGAAATGTAGGTATAACTCTAGGATAGACAATTTCCCAAATTTGATCACGAAAAAAAAGCCCCAGATACCCAAATTCTCTAAGAAGTCGAATATCTAGAACCTGCCAAAAAAAGCAACAGGTAAATTAATTACCTATTGCTGCTGACAAAAAATATTAATCCAACTTACAGACTACCAATGTTAGTTAGTCCTAATACAATACCAATACCAATTACATGACCAAAAGCCATTGCCCCAATGAATCCCGGTATACTTACAGGCAATACAGGCATCCCAGGTCCAACTTTAGCAGATTTCAGGGCAAAAGTGAATAAAAGCACAACTGCGCTGCTGGCGCTAATAATGATGCCTACTGTAGGACTCCACACCGGTGTAACAGGAACAGATGTTGCGGCTAATAAGATTGATGACATGAAGGTGTGTTCTCCTCAATGAAAAAATGAATATTACAGAATTATAAAATTACATCGGACAAAGCAAAAGTTTTTAAGTTAAATTAATATACATTTGTGATTATTTGTAACTTTTCACATATTCAGCCTTTGGTTCACTAATGTTAAATGCGTGTTAAAATTTGCGGTATTACTCAACCACAGCAGTCTATAGCTATAGCGTCCTTGGGTGCAACTGCACTAGGATTTATCTGTGTTCCTGATTCTCCTCGTTACGTCACTATAGCTCAGATTCGGACTGCTATTACTCCCATTCCCCAAAATATTGATAAAATCGGCGTTTTTGCCAATACCACTATTTCGGAAATTAGTCAAGTAGTTACTGAGTCTGGTTTGACAGGTGTGCAGTTACATGGAGAGGAAACACCAGAATTTTGCTATCAATTACGTCAATCTCTCCCCCAAGTAGAAATTATCAAAGCTTTCCGAGTCCGCAGTTTAGAGCATCTACAAACCACCGGAAATTATAACGATTATGTAGATACTCTACTACTTGATGCCTACCATCCACAACAACTAGGAGGAACAGGACAAACTTTAGATTGGCATAAGTTAAATCAGGAATTTAGCCCCAGTCTTCCTTGGTTCTTAGCGGGAGGACTCACACCAGACAATATTTTGTCTGCCTTAGCGCAGATTAAACCCAATGGTATTGATTTATCTAGTGGTGTCGAACGCTCACCGGGTGACAAAAATTTAGATCAAGTGGCTTTATTGTTGAAAAGGCTTGCTAATTCGTCAGTTGTCAGTGGTTAGTTGTCAGTGGTTAGTTGTCAGTTGTCAGTGGTAATGGGAAAATTCTTGTTACCCATTACCCATTACCTATTACCCATTACCCATTACCCATTCTTCTCTAAAAGAAGGACGCTTGGTGACGAATCAAGTTGAAAAATTCCTCACGAGTTTTTTGTTCCTCTTGGAATACACCCACCATGGAACTAGTGACTGTCCAAGAACCGGGTTTTTGCACCCCGCGCATAACCATACACATATGACTAGCTTCCATGACCACAGCAACACCTTTGGGTTCGAGAACTGTTTGTAGAGCTTCCGCAATTTGTCGAGTTAGTCTTTCTTGTACTTGTAATCTACGAGAATACATCTCCACAATCCGCGCTAATTTACTTAATCCTACAACCTTTTGATTAGGAATATAGGCAACGTGCGCCCTACCCATAAAAGGCAACATATGATGCTCACACAAGCTAAAGAAGTTAATATCTCTCACTAGTACCATCTCATCATGTCCTTCATCAAATATCGCACCATTGATGAGGTCTTCGAGGGATTCATTGTAGCCACTAGTGAGAAACTTCATAGCTTTAGCTACACGCTTGGGCGTTTTCAGAAGTCCCTCTCTTTCAGGATCTTCCCCTACTCCCACTAGCATTGTCCGTACAGCTGCCATCATTTCATCCATTGTTTCCTCAGCTGGTGGATGTATTTCTGCTGCTTTACCACCATGAGTGTTGCGGTCTGGTCGAACATTGATAGCTTGTGCTAAATCAGGAATGAGAGGCGATTGCGAGGTATTAGAACCATTTGAACCAGCGATAGTCATGATTGAATTTTGGTAATTTGTGATTGGTTTAGTTGTCCTGGACTTTGGACTAAAAAAGCTAGAGAAAAGCCGTCAGCAGTAACACTGACTGGCGTGAAGTCAATGAAAGTAATAAATAGATCATTGACATGATGGTAAAGAGATGGTAGCATAGGTATAGGATAAAGTTATCGTACCTCACGATTGGGGTATGATTGCTATAGCGTCTACAACAAGTTATCTATGTTGATTCAAAAGTTTGATGATTGTCCAGAATTAATCGCAGGAGACGGCACACACTTAAGGGAATTACTTCATCCAAATTATGTGTCCATTACCCTCCGCTACAGCCTAGCTCATGGAATTTTGCCCGTTGGCAAAAGTTCAATTTCCCATGCACTCAAAAGTTCAGAAGTATACTACATTCTGAGTGGGACCGGAGAAATCTACATCAACGAAGAAGTTGAGCCTGTTGAAATGGGTGATACAATATATGTGCCACCCAGCAGTATTCAATACGTGAAAAACTGTGGAACAGAACCTTTAGTTTTTCTGTGTATTGTTGATCCCTATTGGCGTGCAGAGGATGAAACAGTTGATAGTTCTCTGTAGGTTTTAGGTTCTTTAGAAATTGGGTGATATCCCATCACTGTGCGTTGAATAAATTCATTGAAAAAGCTATAGAGATAAGTTGTAATCGGCTTGATCATTTCATGGAATTCGTCCAGATATGAAGCGGGAATTTTGAGCGATAGGACGGCAAGATTCACTTAGAGTTGACTCAGCTTGCAGGCTCTTGTAGAAGACTATAACTCTACTACATCATCTCTTTTTTTGGCTACAGTATTGTAAAAGTTAACGAATAAGATGCCACAAAACATTTTGGTTCTTGGAGGTTCTGGAAAGTGGTCTGCCAAGGTGTATCTTCCGGTTATTTTAGGTGACGATGCTGGTGATGTGAAGCTCGCTGCCATTGCTGATCCCATTGACCCAAGAAAAAGTCCTCATACTCAGAGCTTTACCCCACAGTTTGATCGACATCATACAAAATGGATACCCCTTTCGGGAAATTTGCAAGATGATTTGGCTCAACTTGATCGCTTCATCAATCTCCTGGAAATTCATATCCTGGCAATTGTCGTTCCTCCTTATTTGAATTTTGATTATTTAGATTGGGGCATTTCCCAAGGTCTCGATATTATTTGCGATAAACCTCCCATCGTCTTACCCCACCAATTTGGCACACCCACTGCTGCCCATCAACTTTGGCAAGATTTTAATGATCTGTGCGATCGGGCTAACCAATCTAGCCACCGTTTTTACCCAAGACCTTGCCAGATTTATATGCATTTGCGTAGGCGATCTGAAGACCCATATATTAAAATTTACCAAGGACTTCAAGAAGTTCATAACTTGACGAAACAAGGGTTAACCTACCTACAAATTCACCTCAATAATGGTTGCTATCGCTTTAGTGACGAATATCATCTTCCCGGTGCTCATGGCTATGCTCAAGGTTTGGGAACTTTAAACCATACAGGCTATCACCTCATTGATTTTGCCGCCTATTGCCTGGTTAATGCACCTCCCATTGCCACTTATATTGAGACTAAATTAATTAGTTGCACTTTGGTTGATCATGTGGGTAGCCTCACAACTGATGTCAGTTACGGAAAATTGCTCGGTCGATCTGAATTTAGAAACTCAGAATCTAGCTACAAATCTAATCCAGAACAACTCCAAAAAAAGCGTTGGACTCCTGAAAATGAGACATTTGACCCCTCAAAAATATCGAATGGAGAAGTAGACATTAACCTGGTATTTGCCTGGAAAAATGGGTTGAATACCCAAGCAACTTGTGAGTTTCAACTCTCTTTACATAGTCGAGGATGTACTCGACGTACAACACCACACTATGGACAGGATTGTACTCACGATGAAGGCCGTGTCAGTGATACGGTGGTGATTCTCCAGCAAGGTCCGTTACAAAGTTTCCACCTCTTGCTTTCTGATGATTCCGATGACAATGGTGATCTGCGTCTTGTGAGACGATTGAATCCCAAAGTAGCCCAATTACTCAATCAACCCCCCCGTGTTGTTTATGATTTGGTTTTGCCTCGTGGTGAAAGTACCCTATTTCCCCAGCAGCTTGTGAGAACTTGCTTGGAGGTTTTTGCCAACAAATGGCCTCAAGAGAAACTCGCACCGCTTTCCTTGCAGTCTCAAAAATCAACGCTTGAACTCTATGTGCTTGCTGTGGGATCAGCTTTTGGCAAATACACCTCTTGGTGGGAAAACAGTCAGCTTTGTTGTTTGGACCCTGATAAAATAGGATCTATTATTAAGTGAGCATTTATGATAATTGATTATGTCCCTCTAATTAGCTCAATTAGTTTAGGTACAGTCGGCTTATTTTATGTAATCTGGGTCATGGGCGATCGCACTCCCTTACTTCCAACCCCTGACCCATTGCCAGCAAAAAAGCCAGAAATCTTCACGATTTTAAGCCCCTACCGTTCCCTCATTTTTGCTGGAGTTGGAGGTCTACTCTTTTGGTCTAGTTTTGATTCTTTACTCCCCACGTTGCCGAAGTATATTGAGGATTTGGGTGCAAGAAGATGGCAGGTAGGCATGGTGATGTGTTGCTTTACCATTGGCCTATTTGGACTGAGACCGCAAATGGGATATCTTGCAGATATTCGCAGCCGTAAATTAGTTTTGATGATGGGGGTGAGTATTGTTGCTGTTACCCCTTTGCTTTATATACTGGTGAACTCCATTGGTTTTCTGATGGCAATTCGGGCTTTTCATGGGATTGCGATCGCCGCTTTCAGCACAGCTTATAGTGCTTTAGTCGTCACCCAATCCCCCCCCGAAAGACGGGGGCAGATGATTGGTTACTTAAGTATGGTCAGACCATTAGGAATGTCCATTGGACCTGCCTTGGGAACTTGGATACAAGGGGAAATGGGAAACCAAGCCTTATTTATTTTTGCTGGAGGATTAGGACTACTGGCAATGGGCTGTATTAGCCAAGTTGATGAACCAGAGAAAACGGCAACTGGATACCCTGAGCTTTCAGCTAAATCTAGTCATGAATCGAGTCAGTTCTGGCAACTGGTCGTTAGCCCTCGTTTGAGAATTTCAACCTTGGTTTTTTTCTTGGGAGGTTTAGTTTTTGGCACCTTAAGTATCTTTGTTGCGTTGTTTATGCGAGAGACTGGTATTAGTACCAATGCTGGCTGGTTTTTCACGGCTGCTGGTGTTGCTAATATTGCGGTGCGTGTGTTGTCAAGTCGAGTGTCCGATCGCTATGGACGAGGCATCATGATTACCCTTGGTTTATTGGGCTATGGAGTCTCTGTTTTCATGCTCTCATTAGCCCACAACTCCTCTATTTTTCTGGTTGCAGGCTTCCTAGAAGGGGCAGGGGCAGGGGCTTGGATTCCGGCTATGATTGCTTTAGTAGCTGATCGATCAGGTACCCATGAACGGGGTCGAGTTTACTCAGTTTGCTTGGGAGGCTTAGATTTAGGAACCGCAATTTCTGGACCGGTCATGGGAGTGGTTGCAGATATATGGAGTTACCAAGTTATTTTTAGTTTAACCGCTATAGTTGCCCTGGTAGCTCTTGCTATTTTTATTACCCAAGGCAATAATGGACTTATAAGCTCCCTAAAATTTGCTTTGGGTCAAGAACCGGATTTCTATGCTTTAGAAACTGGTGACAGTTATCCACTAGCCGCCAAAACCTCTTAGGAGAATCTTGATGAATTGCGATCTCATGACAGTGCGCGTTGCACAACTTTTAGAAGCTTATGACAAGCAGCCCTATACAAGTGAGTATGATGGCTTTCAATTAACAATTGGCAAGGGAGTTTTTCCCACGGATGTGTCATTAGCCAGCTTTAAACTCGGACAGATTCTAGGCAACTACCACCCAGAATATGCACTTGATATGGGGTGTGGATGCGGCTATTTAGCCTTAGTGATGAGTCGGAATGGTGTTCCTCATGTCTATGCAGCAGATGTCCACCCGCCTGCTGTTACCTGCACACTGGAAAATGTTCAAAAGAACCCAGAAGTCCCACCAATTAAAGTGCGATTAAGTAATTTATTTGAAAACGTTGAAGAATATCTTAAGTTTGATTTAATTGTATTTAACCACTTTTATCGTCCAGGGGGAACTTCTGTTTTTGGACCGAGTGACGATGGGGGTAAAGCGATATTTCAACGTTTTCTTAATGATGCCAAACTTCGACTGCGTGCAGGAGGTGTCATTTTAGCAACTTTTTTGGATCTGTCTGATCTAGATAATGATCCGAAAACTATTGCCCTGGAAAGCGGATTTAAAGTTAAAACTCTGCTCACAGAAAAGAACCATCAAGATCTAGGAGACCTGTTCATTTATGAGATTAGCCTATAGCTAGTCCTGATCAACGAAAATGAATTACAATTCTGTGCTTTATCGTAAACATTTATTATCCGGTGGGTCGTTTCTCAACTGGCTGAAATTGCTGGTTGTGAATGGCGGTGTCGATCGCCCCTATCTACCCCAAGCCTTGACGGTTTCCCAGCTTAGTTTTTTGACAATTTATTTGAGAATTGTAGAGCAAGTCAGGTTTGGTGGGCAGATTGAAAATTGTGCGATCACACAGCCTCCCATCTTTATCATTGGACATTGGAGAAGCGGCACAACTTACCTGCTCAACTTGATCACTCAGGATCACAATCTAGGCTATGTTTCACGTTTTCAAGCCTTTCGGGGATCTGAGATATTCCTGTCTTATCCTGATCTAGCCAAACGTTGGACTCATGAAGATTTTCGTGGCCAGAGAATTTCAGATAATATCATCATGTCAGCTTATTCTCCGTGCGAAGAAGAGTTTGCCCTGGCGAATAGCTCCGTCTATTCATTTTATCATGGTTTCTATTTTCCCAAAAATATGAAAGAGATTTTTAAAAAATGGGCTTTGTTTGAAACAGTGGATAACTCAGAAAAGGCTGCCTGGAAAAAAGCTTATATGAAGTTAGTGAAAAAAGTAACTTTGGGTGCAGCAGGCAAAAGGTTGGTTCTTAAAAATCCTTTGAATACAGCACGGATACCCGTATTACTAGAGATGTTCCCAGAAGCAAAGTTCATTCATATTTATCGAAATCCTTATAAAATTTATGCCTCAGCCCACCAGCTTTTTCAGAGACTGGTGGCAAGTCTGGGTTTGCAATCTATCAGCGAATCAGAGATTAGCCACAATATTATATTTTTTTATCAGCAGATGATGCAAAAGTTTTTAAATGACAGGCAAATGATTAAGCCAGATAATTTAGTGGAAATCAAGTATGAGGACTTTGTGGGTCATGAATTAGCAGTGCTGCAACACATCTATAACCAATTTGATCTCCCTGGTTTTGAAGACGCGAAAGACAATTTTTCCCAATATCTTCAATCCCAGGAAAGTTATCAAGTTAACCAATATGAGTTACAAGCAGAAACAATTGATACTATAATTGAAGCATGGAAATTTGCTTTTGAAGCATGGCCCTATGATTTACCAGATGATATTAAAGCCATAGGAATTACTTGACTATGAAACTGGACAAACTGACGGGATTAATGCCCAGCCGCTTAATTTGGGATGCTTCACACACTTCAGTCGAATGGCTTGACTTGAGCAATATCACTTTTTCAGAGCCATTTCTGAATCAAACCATCGCCCGTTACCTGAGAGATGAACCCAATCACCGGAGAGTACACACAAATTTAGATGTTTTAGACCATCTTTATCAAGGTCAACCTGGTCTTGAACCCACTGGATTTATTTTCCATACCCAGCGATGTGGTTCAACTTTAATTTCTAAGGCACTGTCTGCCCTGCCTCAAAATATTGTTCTTTCAGAACCTCGGATTATCGCCGAAGTTTTGGGAGGTAATATTTTTGGCTCTCTTGATTTCTTGGCTATACAAGCAGATGAGTTTTGGCCTAGTTCTAGCGATCTCACAAACCATGCGCCAAAGGAGGCATCACGAGATAAAATTAAAGACCTTGATTTTAGATTTGAAGAAACGGTTTTTGCTGAAGCACAAAAAATTACTTGTTTACGACAGATCATTAATGCCCTGGGTCAAAAGCGATTTGGCTGGGAAAAAAATTACTTTATCAAGTTCAGCAGTCAGCATATTTTAGATTTTCCCTTGATTCGGAAAGCGTTTCCCTATACGCCCTGTATTTTTCTTTATCGTGATCCGATGGAAGTCATCGTCTCAATTCTCAAAACAACCTGGGCATTTGATTGGTCAATCAATCGCCACCAACCTTGGATAGTTGCCACTGTCAATTCGCTTTCTACACAAGAGGTGGAAAAACTCAGCTATGAAGAGTATTATTGCATTATTTTAGCAAGTTTTTTTCATGCAGCCTTGGCAATGGCGCATCAACGAATTTTATTATTGAACTATAGTCAATTGCCTGAGGCACTATGGACTTCTATTCCAGATTACTTTCAACTGTCACTCACTCGTAATGAGATAGAAAAGCTGAAAGAATGCACTCAATATTATTCAAAAAGCCCAGAGAAAAAGGCTTTGTTTCACAATGACGGTCATGCTAAAAAACGAGAGGCAACGGAGTTGCTTAACTTGATGGTTGATAAATGGTTAACACAGTTATATCAACGTTTAGAATCTACTACCACAGATATCAGGGTAAACGCATCGCTCGACTCAGGCGGCAGAGCGATGGAGTGACTTGATGCCCTTGTTAACTTGGCAACTATGGTTAGCAAGGGCTAATTAACAGTAACTCAAAAGCTAACAATTAATAACAATTAACTACTTATGCTTCCTATGCAAAGTCACACCTCTATGGTAACAATATTGGAATTTTGTTGTAAAATATCTTCATGCTACTAGGATTCAAGACAGAACTCAAGGTCAACAAGCAACAAAAACTACTACTGGCACAGCACGCAGGAGTAGCTAGACACGCTTGGAATCAAGGTTTAGCATTGTGTCAACAGGTTATTATACATAATAAACTTAATCCTGAAGATAAAATTAAATTTCCTACAGCCATAGATTTACATAAATGGCTAGTAGCATCAGTTAAAAGTCAATGTCAATGGTATTATGAAGTATCTAAATGCGCTCCTCAATACGCATTAAGATATTTATCAGATGCCTTTAAATCTTTTTTCAAGAAAAACAAAGGATTTCCTAAATTCAAGAAAAAAGGTAAACATGATTCTTTTACTTTAGATGGTGCAATTCACATTGAGCAGAAAAAAGTAAAAGTTCCTGTCATTGGTTGGCTAAAAACTTATGAAGTTCTCCCCTTTGGATATCAACCCAAATCAGTCACAATTAGTAAACAAGCTGACAAGTGGTTTGTATCTTGGAAAATAGAAGTAGAAACCAGTCAAACCCCTAAAAAACAAGAGTATGTGGGAGTTGACTTAGGTATAAATCATCTAGCAATATTATCAACAGGAGAAGTATTTGATGGCTTAAAAAGCTATAAAAAGTATGAATCTAAACTGGCAAGAATGCAATATTTAAATCGGCATAAAAAAGTCGGTTATAATAATTATAGAAAAGCCCAAATCAAAATAGCAAGACTACACCAAAAAATAGCTAACATGAGAAAAGATACATTACACAAAATCACTACTTATATCAGCAAAAACCACGCGGTAATAGGGATAGAAGATTTGAATGTGTCTGGAATGTTAGCAAATGGTAAGTTATCAAAAGCTATTGCTGATATGGGCTTTTATGAATTTAGGAGGCAGCTAGAATACAAAACTCAACTATATGGCAGTAAGTTAGTAGTTGTAGATAGATTTTATGCCAGTAGTAAAACTTGCTCCAGTTGTGGAGAAAAAAAATCATCACTGTCATTATCTCAACGAGTGTTTAAATGTGAGAAATGCGGTTTTGAGTGTGATAGAGATGTAAACGCTGCAATTAATGTAAAACAAGAAGCGGTTAGATTAACCGTGTTAGCCTGTGGACTAGATAGTGCCGACACTTCTAGGATGAAGCAGGAAGAAAAAGCCGACTTTTGTTAGCATTAGTTAGCTTTTTTGGGTCGGCGAGATTGGTACCGAAAATTCCCAACGTAAAATCTAAAATCTAAAATCTAAAATTTTTCGGTCATTTGTCATTAGAAATAAATGACGAAATCAGCGATTAGAGAACACCAACATTGGACATAATGGTTAATTCTTCAATTACTGCTTGTTGTGGTAATAAGACAGTGTGGAGAATTGTTTCGGCCACAATTTCTGGAGTTAACATTTGGGAACGGTCAAAGTTAGCTTTAACTGTGGGGGTATCCCAAATTTCTGTGTTTACAAAACTTGGACAAATGGCCATGACGCGAATGCCATTAGCACGTTCTTCTTTTGCAAGGGTTTGGGATAGGGAAAGGAGTCCGGCTTTGCTGACGCAGTATGCTCCCCAACCTGGAAAAGTTTGTTTGGCGGCAACAGAGGCAATATTAATGATTGTGCCTTGGCCTTGTTGGCGCATTCCTGGCAAAATTCCCATCATGCACTGAAATACACCGGTGAGATTGACGTTAATTACTTGCTGCCAGTCTTCTAGAGGTGTGTCGCTCAGGTTTTCTGTATATCCAATACCAGCGTTATTAATGAGAATATCTATGTTACCAAATTCATGGGCGATCGCCTGAATTTTAGCTTTAACTTCGGCAACTTCAGCTAAGTCCACACAGAAAGCTTGGGCTTCAACTCCCAATTCATGCGCTGCTTTGCTTACGAACTCTAAATTATTTTGAGAACGACCAACTAAGGCTATATCTATTCCAGCTTTTGCAAATGCTAAAGCCGTTGCTTTACCAATTCCGCTACTAGCACCAGTAATTAAGGCGCGTCTTTTTTGCTCAAAACTCATGGTATTGTCCAACTTTTTAGCTAAAATCTTTAAGCTGCCATAGGCAATTATAGCATTGCTGTGTTTTTATGCTATGGTTTTGAGTATTTTTAATGAGCAAGTTCTGTAAAAACGCCGATGTTGCGGAATTTATCATAGCGAAGTTGACGGCGTTCGGCAGGGGTGAAGCGGTTCAGTTTATCTAAGTTTTCTACTAAAACTTGTTTCAAATTAGTAGCCGCTGTTAATGGGTCAGAATGTGCGCCACCCAAAGGTTCAGGAATAATTTCATCAATAATTCCCAGCTTTTTGAGATCATGGGAGATGATTTTCAAAGCTACCGCCGCTTGGGGGGATTTACTGGCATCTTTCCACAAAATTGCAGCACAAGCCTCTGGAGTGGCAACTGTATAAACTGAGTGTTCAAACATCAGTAGATGATCGCCTACACCAATACCCAAAGCCCCACCGGATCCACCTTCACCAATCACTGTACAAATAATGGGTACGTCAAAGCAGAACATTTCTCGCAGGTTATAGGCGATCGCTTCTCCTTGTCCCTGGTGTTCGGCTTCTATGCCCGCCCAAGCCCCAGGAGTATCAATAAAGGTCAAAATTGGCATATTAAACTTATTGGCGTGTTCCATGAGCCGCAGAGCCTTACGGTAGCCTCCAGGCGCGGCCATACCAAAGTTTCGGGCAACGTTATCTTTGGTATCCCGACCTTTTTGATGTCCTAACATCATTACTGGTTGTCCAGCCAAACGGCCGACACCACCCACTAAAGCGGGATCATCTCCGCCACAGCGATCGCCATGTAATTCCATCCACTCATCACTGATAGACTGAATATAGTCTAAGGTGCTAGGGCGGCGAGGATGACGAGCTACTTGTAGTCGTTGGGATGGTGTCAGACTACTAAAAATCTCCTCCCGCAACTGCATAGCCCGTGCTTCCAGTTGGCGAATTTGTCCAGAAACATCAACGCCATTCTCTTCAGCTAGTTGGCGAATTTGTTCAATGCGAGTGGCCAATTCTGCTAAAGGCTTTTCAAAATCTAATAGTAGTGGTTTGCGCTCAGTTGTTGCCATATTAAGGTAATAGGGAATAGGGAATAGGGAATAGGGAATAGGGAACAGGGAACAGGGAATAGGGAACAGGGAATAGGGAACAGGGAATAGGAAAACGAGGAGAATATTTATCTTTGCTACTTGCCTCTTGCCTCTTACCTTTTGCCTTTTAACTAAACTACTAATGGTCTAAAACCGTGTTTAATAGACACTCGACCAATTTGCTCCATTTTGTCTACGGTAATCTGATTACGACCCCAAGAAAAGTTTGTATATAACTTCTCAAATTCCAGTAGCATTGATTCGGCAAAACAAGCAAATAATTGGCGGCCTGGTACATCCATATTGACAATTTTCATAATTTTCCAGTCAATATCTAGGGAATGCTCCACAATGCCACCATTTAACACATATACCCCCGGATGTTGGATTTTTGTGCCTAAGTTTTTAGGATAACCACCATCAATTAGTAGACAGGGTTGCTTTAATGTGGTTGGATCAATTTCTACGCCTTTGGGCATACTAGCCACCCAGACGACAATATCCGCTTGGGGTAGTGCCTCCTCTAACCGCATTATTTTACCCCGTCCTAGTTCTGCTTGTAGTTCTTGCAAACGTTCTTGATTTCTAGCAATTAATAGCAATTCTTGGACATCTGTTTTTTTATCTAACCAGCGGGTTACTGCGCTACCAATATCCCCCGTCGCTCCACACACGGCCACAGTTGCTTGGGATAATTCAATTCCTAGTTGTTTAGATGCTGCTTCTACTTGCTTGCAAATAATGTAAGCTGTATGAGTATTGCCTGTAGTAAAGCGTTCAAACTCTAGATTAATATTACGAACTTGTTTAAACTGTTCTAAATTGAAGTTTTCAAAGATAATTGAGGAAAATCCCCCCAAAGCTGTAATATCAATGCCATGCTTTTGTGCATGAGCCATAGCGTTCAGGATTTTGCGTGTTGCAGCTTTAATCCGCCTATTAGCCAGCATTTCCGGCAAAAAACAAGATTCTACATACTTTCCTTCTATTTTCTGCCCGGTAATACTGGTGACAGTGATATGATCAACTATTTGTGGCGGGGCGCTACACCAAAAGTCTAGCCCTTGATCGGCATATTCTGGATATCCCAATTCTTGAGCTACTGATTGAGCGTGTTCTAAACTAGTCAGATGTCCAATTAAACCAAACATGAATTGATATCTTAGGCGTGTGCTGTGGTGCAAAACTTGGGAATTATTCAGCAATCCTTTGGGGTAACGGAATTGTCACCCCTATGGTTAATATTTAAGCAGTTACGAGTCCGTAAGCAGAAAGACGCATGATGTCACGGGTGGTAAAGCCTATGTTACTTAATGCTTCACCATATTGAATCATGAAGTCTTCTACCAGAGCGTCTTTTTCCATTGCTAGAACTTTGGCATCATCTGCTACTTCATTCAGCATTTTCCAGACAATGGGCAGATTTTGACGGTTTGCTTGCTCTAATTCAGCTTTGAATTCTGTAAAGTTTTTTTGCAGCCACACCTCACCAAAGTTAAGATGACTGTATTCTTCTTTGACAACTCCTTCTGTAATTTTCTTGGCAAAGTCGTCAGCCACGGGAATATATATGTTATAGGCTGCGATCGCAAAACATTCAATAATTAAAGATTGAATTAGCAAACAAGTAACTATTTTACCTTCTTTTGCTGCGGTTTGGAAGTTTTTGTGCAATCCTGAGAAAAACTCCTTGGCAAATTCCAGATCTGGAGTTACTTTTAAATTCCTGCCACAGGCTTCAAATCCTTTTTTGTGACGACTTTCCATTTTTGACAGGCGAATTAATTCCTCTGCTTGTGCCGGTAATAGTTGAGATAATGTTATGTAATTTTCGTGAGCTTCTTGTTCCCCTTCAATGACGATAGCATTAATGCGGCTATAAGCATCTCTATATACTTCACTTTGGAAATCAATTTCTTTGACCTGGTCTAAAATCTGCTGCATAGTCTGTATTACTCCGTTAACCCTACTCATTGGATACAAAAACTTAACTTGCCCGATAAAATTGGGGATAATGATCACTGTGATTTAATTTAACTTAACAAGGAACTATAGTGATTAGATTAGTTTTTACTGATGTTTTAGTACCAGAAAAACAAATACATGAAGTCATAACCAATGTCCAAGCTAAATTGGAATCTCAAAAATGCCAATTTTTTAAGCCTGTTAGTGGTGCTAACAGGTGTATTTATCGTTTTCCTGCCGCTAATTGTCATTTTCTCCACATTTCTGGGAGGTTAGGTAACAAAAGCAGCGATTTTCCCCAGTAATTGGACTTTAGCCAATTATCGGGCGCTATGGAAAGAAAGTTTTGACTGGCCTTTACTAATTGTACCTTAGTAGCGATCGCAGTTTAAGTTAATTCGGATTTTATAGCCTTGACTATTTCAACTGCGATGTCAAAATAAGTAATTAAACGCAGATAAACGCAAATATGCGCGGATAAATCTGTATTTCAGCCAAATAGGAATTGACTAATTAGACATCTCCAGATCGGAGTTTTGATAAAAAATAGATTATTCTCTATACTGAGTTAAATATAATTTTATTTAAAAAAACATAAAATATGCAAAATCTAGGTTTAATTTTAATCATTATCTCATTTTCTCCCTGGTTAGCCATCGCTGTCATTGTACCATTTTTACCGATTTCCCTGGCTCAGAAAGCCCTATTAGTACCAGCTTTATTAGTCTTGGCCGAAGTTTTGTTTTGGCCAGGGGTGCTGTTGGTGGGAAAAGAAGTGGTGCGAGGGTATAGCCGTTATTTCAGTTTTCGCTATTTGCGAATATTACTCAAAAGATGGAAGCACAAAAATCGCCAAAGATGGTAATTAGATAGAATAGCGATTGATAAAATCCCTGTGTAGGTTAGGAAAATGGCAGCACGAAAATTGAACGAAACTGAACTAACACTAGCTCTCAAGAGTTTACCAGGATGGCAAATCAAAGATGGCAAATTGTACAAAGAATATAAATTTAACTCTTTTGCAACTGCCTTAGGTTGGATGGTTAGTGTCGGTATTTATGCGGAAAAAATGGGACATCACCCGGAATGGTTTAATGTTTACAACACTGTTATAGTTGATCTTACTACCCACGATATTGGTAATGCTATCAGTAATTTAGATGTTGAACTTGCTAAAAAAATGGATGAATTAGCAGCACCGCTGTTACCTTAAATAAGGAGAAATTGGTAACACCCGCAGCTAATTTGTTTCCTGAATTTGTAATCTAATTGTATGTTCTATTGCGCCACTTAATTGCAATTCCATCATTTCACCACCAAGGGGTTCTATACAAGTGAGGAGCGATCGCAGGTTAGGTGTACTTGCACCCGTATCTACGTACAATCTATCAGCTAAATTGCCAATTTTTTTCCAAGTCATATACAACTTGGCAATGTTTTGTTCAATTTGAGACGCTTGATTTACCAAGTCAGCAGCGATACTTAAACAACCGACTCTTTGGGCTTCTTCTAATGCGGTTTCAATATCTACATCTTCCGCTATTAACGCTTGTACCTGAGCAGCAGATTTGAGATATTTAGCTAATTGACGGGCTTCTGAAGTCGCTTGTTTAACAGTATCAACGTCAGGATTGGCGGCTATATCCCGTTGTAATGCCTTTTGGTGCAATTCGGGCAGTTTTTCCATTTCCTTGACTAGAGGGGCAATGTAACGCGGTGGGAGGCTGTTATCTGCGGCTTTTTCTCTCACCTCTTCTGGTAATAAATCTGATGTCATGGCAGTCCATTCGTCAGTAAGTTGACGGACTTCTCTCCGGGTAATGCGATCGCCTTTTTGCGCGGCTTCACTAACCATCTGTTGTACTTCTGGTACAGCTTTGGCCGTTTCCACAAAGGCCCGTTTACTAAAGTTATTAACTGTGTCTGGGTCGAGTTTGCCATCGGAAATCAGGGTATCAGCACTATTAGCTAATTGAATCCAACTGTAAGCCTGGGTTTTACTGATTTCCCGTTCTTTGAGCCATTTAAGAAAACCAGTACCGCGCCCATCTCCGCCTTTTTTTTCTCTGTCACGGATAGAACGTAAAATCCGGCCTCGCCAAATTTCTGTTTGCAAGTCAAAACGATCGCATACTTGCCATGCTACATCTAGTTGTTGTAAAAAGTCAGACTCAGGAATTTCCTCATCTTCTGGATCAGGTAGTTGAAAATCTAAATCTGCTGGCTGTTGCAGTGCAGCAGCTATGTCATTCATGGAGTCGGTATCTTGCACGATGGGTAAGTAGTTGGTGTATGCGATTTGTGCTTATATTCACATAACCTCCTATTGATTATTCTGGAAATTGGTGAATAAAGCAAGTTAGTATTTTACTGCAAAAAATTAAATTTTAGGGGACTGGGAAAATGAGAAAATGAATAAACAAAAGATCAGGATACAGACGAAAGATCAAAATCAAAACCTGTTACCTGTTTAGAGTTCCCTTC
This sequence comes from Dolichospermum circinale AWQC131C, assembly GCF_000426905.1. NCBI lineage: Bacteria > Bacillati > Cyanobacteriota > Cyanophyceae > Nostocales > Aphanizomenonaceae > Dolichospermum > Dolichospermum circinale. The sequence continues at coordinate 51,745 of NZ_KE384592.1, read as the reverse complement.
TTTATGAACAGACAAACAGCCAAAATCCTCGACGGTAAGGCATTAGCCGACAAAATTCAACAAGAACTGCGCCAGACTATTACCATAGCACAAGGCAAAATTGGCCGATGGCCTGGTTTGGCTGTACTCATGGTTGGTGATAACCCAGCTTCAGCCGCTTATGTCCGCAATAAAGAAAAATCCTGTGCTAAAGTTGGAATTACATCTTTCGGTAAACATTTCCCCACCCAAACCAGTCAAACTGAACTAGAGGAAGTGATTGCTGAACTTAACGAAGATGAAAGGGTAGATGGAATTTTGGTACAATTGCCCCTACCCAATCATTTAGATGCTGTTAGTCTACTACATCGAATTGCACCAGACAAAGACGCTGATGGATTACATCCGGTCAACTTAGGTAAACTTGTACGCGGTGAAATAGGTTTACGCAGTTGTACTCCCGCTGGTGTGATGCGGTTATTAGCGGAATACAAAATTCCTTTACAGGGTAAAAATGCAGTAGTGGTAGGGCGTAGTATTTTAGTAGGGAAACCGATGGCCTTGATGTTATTGGAGGCTAATGCTACAGTCACAATTGCTCATTCAAAATCTCAGAATTTACCGGATATTACCCAAAATGCTGATATTCTTATTGCAGCCACAGGTATTCCGGGAATGATTACCGCTGAGATGGTCAAACCGGGTGCGGTTGTGGTAGATGTAGGAATAAATCGAGTTACAGATAACAGTGGCAAAAGTCGTTTGGTTGGTGATATTCAGTTTGAAGCGATCGCTAATGTGGCAGAATATATTACCCCTGTTCCCGGTGGTATCGGTCCAATGACAGTTGCTATGTTATTACAGAACACTGTCTCTAGCTATTTACAAACAACAGGCAACTGATAAATAATTTTTATGAATGCAGGAGGATTAAAAATTTTGGACTGTGGATTTTAGATTTATTCCCCAAATGAATTTAGGGGCTTCAAACTCCTTGAGATTTTCAACTTGGAATCTCCAAGCCAAAATTTAAAATCTAAAATCTAAAATTCGGTGAGTGTTTCCGTCCCCAACCCCCGTAAAATTGTTATTGGGTTTGAATAACAAAAATATACAGATCGCAAACAACAGCCCCATATTTTGAACAGTGAAGAGGAATACAAAGCATGGTAGCAACGGATGAAAAATTGACAACCCCAAAAAAATCAGAGTCGGCTAGTTTTAACCTCGCTACCTATCTCAAAGAACGACAACAGCTTTGCGAACAGGCTTTGGATAATTCCATTACCGTCGTTTATCCAGAAAAGATTTATGAAGCCATGCGCTACTCCCTCTTAGCTGGAGGTAAACGAGTTCGTCCCATTCTCTGTCTAGCTACCGCCGACATGATTGGTGGTACTATAGAAATGTCCATGGCCACAGCTTGTGCAGTAGAAATGATTCATACCATGTCACTGATTCATGATGATTTACCCGCTATGGATAATGATGATTATCGTCGTGGTAAATTGACCAATCATAAGGTCTATGGTGAAGATGTGGCTATTTTAGCAGGAGATGGTTTATTGGCCTTAGCTTTTGAGTATGTGGCCGCCCAAACTCCTGAAAATGTACCCAAGGATAGGGTTTTACAAGTAATTATTCGTCTAGCTAAGGCCTTAGGTGCGGCTGGTTTAGTCGGTGGCCAGGTAGTAGATTTAGAATCGGAAGGTAAATCAGATATTTCCCTAGAAACTCTGAATTTTATTCATAATCACAAAACCGCAGCCCTGTTAGAAGCTTCCGTAGTTTGTGGAGGAATTATTGCTGGTGCATCTGCTCAAGATGTGCAAAAATTAACTCGTTATTCTCAAAATATTGGTCTCGCTTTCCAAATCATTGATGATATTCTAGATATTACTGCTACCCAAGAACAGTTAGGTAAAACCGCTGGTAAGGATCTGGCAGCTAAAAAAGTTACCTATCCTAGTTTGTGGGGAATTGAAGAATCTCGCGCTAAAGCTCAACAACTAGTTGCTGAAGCTTGTGCCGAATTAGAATTTTATGGTGAAAAAGCTATTCCTCTCCAAGCGCTCGCTCATTTTATCACCAGCCGCAATCACTAACCTCTATTTTGGATTTTGGCGGCTTGTATCCTCATTTTTCCTCCACACAACCACTACTCACACTTACTAACCTCACCAAAATACCATGCAGGACATAGGCATAGGCGAAATTATTAATAACCGGGTACTGTTGGTTGCGCTTGTAGCTTGTTTTGTGGCTCAAGGATTAAAGCTGATCGTTGAGTTAGTCAAACACCAAAAATTAGACGTGCGTGTCCTAGTCACGACTGGGGGTATGCCTAGCGCCCATTCAGCCCTAGTGACAGCCCTAGCAGACGGTGTAGGACAAACTTTAGGTTGGGCATCTCCAGAATTTGCTCTAGCTGCGGTTTTTGCTATTATTGTTATGTATGATGCTGCTGGTGTCCGTCAAGCTGCCGGTAAGCAAGCCCGGATACTTAATCAAATGATTGATGAATTATTTCATGAAAAACCGGACTTTTTCCAAGACCGTCTCAAGGAGTTATTGGGACATACACCGGTTCAAGTTATTGCTGGTTCGGTTCTGGGTGTAACTATTTCTTGGTTAGCTAGGGCAGCCTATTAGTCATTGGTAATTGCCCGGATTTCCCAGATGATCAACGTATTACAAATGGTGTTGGTTATGCTTTGTGATACAATAGTATGGCAAGTAGATACGCAGCAGATATGACAACCATACTTAGAGAAAAAGTATTAGTCCTTCTGCGTCAGGCGTTGAATAACCTAAACGCTGATTTTCGTGACGCACAATGGGAAGCTATAAGTAGGTGAACGGAAAAAAAACGACATCAGTAACGAAAAGTAAAGTTGCCCAAAACCTTTTCCCTGTTCCCTGTTCCCTGGTCATAAGGATTTAAGGATTGACACAATTTTATGGCATTTAGCAATTATAAAAGTATTAGTTCAGTCATTAAAAAATTTCAAATCAAGTATGTGCAATCTAATTTTATGTTGGAAGTAGAATTTCCGGCCAAGGAATCTTTTAAGGAGGAATTAGACTTGCTATTTACAGATGGAGTTATTGATAACTCCGAAGATGCTATTTGTGAAAATCTCATTTATCCAGTATTGAAAGAAGTATGGAAACCTTACCGAAGTAAATTAACTCTTTGGAGTCATGAAGCATTAGCTTATGATGAGGATTTATCAGGTATTCCTGATTATACTGTGGCACAGCGAAACTCTTTAAGTACAATTGTTTTTGATAAACCTTATTTTTTGATAGTTGAAGCTAAACAAGACAAATTTGAAGAAGGTTGGAGTCAGTGTTTAGCTGAAATGATCGCAGTTCAGAGAATTAATGATGATTTTGTTACTGATATTTTTGGAATTGTTTCTAACGGGAAAATATGGCAATTTGGAAAGTTGGTTGGTGATGTATTTACTCGAAATAAAAATCTGTATATGATTCAAGATTTAGATAAATTATTTGCTGCGGTGAATTATATTTTCCAACAATGTGAATTAAAAATCCAAAAACATTGATTATATTATACGAAATACCCCGAATTTCTCACCAAAGCATGGTGTTGGTTATCCTTTGTGATACAATAGTATGGTAAGTAGATACGCAGCATATATGACAACCATACTTAGAGAAAAAGCACTAGTCCTTCTGCGTCAGGCTTTGAATAACCTAAACGCTGATTTTCGTGATGCACAATGGGAAGCTATAGAAGAATTACTACTGAACAAATCGCGGTTACTGGTTGTTCAACGTACAGGTTGGGGAAAAAGTCTAGTTTATTTTTTAGCAACTCGCTTATTAAGAGATCAAGGTGCTGGTTGTACTCTGTTAATTTCTCCTCTTTTAGCATTAATGCGAAATCAAATTGCAGCAGCACAACGGATTGGAGTAAAAGCCGAAACAATAAACTCCAGTAATACTGATGAATGGAATCTTGTCAACACAAAGTTATTAACAAATCAAGTAGATGTTTTATTAATTTCCCCAGAAAGATTAGCGAATCAAGATTTTTATAATAATATTCTTTTACCATTATCTCAAAAAATCGGGTTATTTGTAGTTGATGAAGCTCATTGTATTTCTGACTGGGGACATGATTTTCGTCCTGATTATCGCCGAATTGTTAGAGTTTTACAGGGACTACCTCCCAATATTCCTGTTTTGGCCACAACAGCTACAGCTAACAACCGAGTAGTTGATGATATCAAAGCTCAATTGGGACAGAATTTGCGTATTTCTAGAGGTGATTTAACTAGAAAAAGTTTGCGCTTACAAAACATTTATCTTCCTAGTCAAACTACAAGGTTAGCTTGGTTAGCACAGCACCTCCCTCAGTTACCTGGAAGTGGTATTATTTACGCATTAACTGTTAGAGATGCTCAAAGAGTTGCTGATTGGTTAAACACTCAAGGTATTAATGCAAAAGCCTATTATAGCGAGTTAGATACTCAAGTTCGTATAGCATTAGAAGACGAATTACTCAATAATGAAATTAAAGCATTAGTCGCTACCACAGCTTTAGGAATGGGTTTTGATAAACCAGATTTAGGTTTTGTCATTCATTATCAAAGACCTGGTTCTGTTGTTCACTATTATCAGCAAGTAGGTAGAGCCGGTAGATCAGTAGAAACAGCTTATGGTATTCTCTTGAGTGGTGCTGAAGATGATCAAATTAATAATTACTTTATTAATACAGCATTTCCTCCAGAAATTCATACACAACAAGTTTTAAATGAACTAGAAAAAGCTGTTGATGGTTTTTCTGTTCCTCAATTAGAACAGCAACTCAATCTTTCCAGAGGACAAATTGATAAAGTTTTAAAAATTCTATCCCTTGAATCTCCTGCACCAGTAAGTAAACAAGGTTCAAAATGGTATGTCACAGCTATAAATTATCAATATAACAGGGAAAAAATTGAAGAGCTAACACAAATTCGCAGACGGGAACAAGAGCGAATGTTGGAATATATGAAAAGTCCACAATGTTTAATGGCTTTTTTAGCAACAGAATTAGATGATCCAAATCCACAAAAATGTGGTAGATGTGCAGTGTGTGTGGGTACACACTTATTACCAGAAACTGTGATCAATGCACGAGTAAATCAAGCAAATTTGTTTTTACGTCGTAGTAACCAAATTTTAGAACCGCGTAAACAATGGCCTTCACAAGCATTATTAACTTATAGATTTTCGGGAAACATCAGAACTAATTTAAGAGCAGAAACAGGAAGATCATTATCTTTATGGGGTGATGCAGGTTGGGGAGAATTAGTTAAAAAAGGAAAATATAGAGATAATCATTTTGATGATCAACTTGTACAAGCTACCTTGGAAATGATTCAAAATTGGAAACCTCAACCTTTTCCCACTTGGGTAACTTGTGTTCCTTCTTTAAATCGCCCCGAACTTGTACCTAACTTTGCCAAAAGACTAGCAGATAAATTAGGTTTACCATTTAAACCTGTTGTTCGCAAAATTCGTCACACTCAGTTGCAAAAAAATATGAGCAATAGTTATCAACAAGCTCATAATTTAGATGGAGCTTTTATAATTGAATCTTGGCAAGGAATGAGTGGTCATGTATTCTTAATTGATGATATGGTAGATTCCCGTTGGACTTTTACTGTAATTGCTGCACTTTTGCGTAATAATGGAAGTGGATTAGTTTATCCTCTAGCATTAGCTCTTAATTCATTGGGTCAAGAGGATTAGAAAATTATGTTTAATACTGTGTTTAATACTATGTCAAATCATATCCTACCACCAGATACTCAAGCAATTTTGCTATTGTGCGCTAGTTTTGGTCAAAATCGCCAAACTGAACCGTTACCTTTAACTCTAAGTGAATATAACTTGTTAACAGAATGGTTACGAGAAAATCAAATGCGTCCAGGATATTTACTGGAAACAACAGCCATAGAAAAAATAAAAACAATAACTATTAATAAACTTAATCCTGATAGACTTATAGCTTTATTAAAACGTAGTTTAATGTTAAGTCTGGCAGTAGAAAAATGGACAAGTCAGGGTTTATGGATATCAGGACGTAGTGATCGTGATCCTAAATATCCTAAACGTCTCAAGAAAATATTAAAAAAGTCATCACCACCAATTATTTATGGGGTGGGAAATGCAGAATTGTTATCTTCTGGAGGATTAGCAATTGTAGGTTCTCGTGATGTAGATGAGGAGATGATTCAATACACACAAAGAGTAGTAAAAACTTGTTCTCAACAAAATATACAAGTTATTTCTGGAGGTGCAAGAGGTATAGATCAAGAATCAATGTTAGGTATTTTAAATAATGGAGGAACTTGTGTTGGTGTATTAGCTGATAGCTTAACTAAAGCAGCAGTAAATAGTAAATATCGCTCTGGTATTCGAGAAGGTAGATTAACTTTAATTTCCAGTTATGATCCTGATGCTGCATTTAATAAAGGTAACGCAATGGGAAGGAATAAATATATTTATAGTTTAGCCGATTATGCTTTAGTTGTTAAGTCTGATTTAGAAAAAGGTGGGACTTGGAATGGTGCTGTAGAAGCATTATCTAAAATCAAAGAAATTCCTGTATTTGTCAACATGATATATCCAATTGCAGCAGGAAATCAAGAATTATACAATCGAGGTGCAAAACAGTTTCCTTTAGAATTTGATAATGGTAATTTGCAGGAAATGTTAGTAAAAACTATAGGTGATTTTGAAAGTATAAAAAAAGAAGTAATTACAACACAGCCAGAAGATAATGATAATACTATTTCACAAGGTTTAACCACTATTCCTAAAGATATTTATAATGTTGTTTTACCTGTAATTCTCAGTCATTTACAGCAACCAAAGGATGCAAAATCACTTGCGGACTCTCTACAAGTGAGAAAAGTACAAATGGATGATTGGTTAACAAGAGCTATAAATGAAGGTAAAGTAATAAAAACAAAAATAGAAAAGCGAGTTGCTTATGTGGTTAATCAAGCGGATACACAACTTTCTTTGTTGTAATATTAGCACCCCCAATTGACTGTCATATTCTCATTCTTTAAGAAAAATCCAGGTAGCTAGTTTTGGTCACTGATTAAAAAACAACTGACAACTGACAACTATCAACGCACAATTGAGCGCAGTAAGACCACTTTCCGACCATCTGCTAAAATGGCCACAAATCCGGTTTCACTGAGTTTTTTTAATGTATTGTATGCTTCCTTTTGATTGGTAGTATAAACTGCCAGTAAGTAAGGCCGTTGTCCATAGGATACAAAACCTACGTCACCTCCTACAGCCTTTCGCAAACTACTAACCATTTCTGGACGGTTAAAATAATCTACCAGAATTGCATAACCTTCCCCCAATATTTTGGGGTTGTAAGTGATTTTTGGAGTTTGTATATTTGGTATTGTTTGTGGTAGTTGGGTCGCTGGTTCTGTTACACGAGTGGTAATAGTGGCAGATAAACCAACTATATTTTGAATATACCTCGCCCAACGCTTGGCATCATCAATATTTGTAAAACCACCGACTCGCGTTACTATTTGGTTATTATCTTTACAAACAATTGTTTTTTGCTCGGTGGGTAATGCAGCACGCAACTGCTTTTGATTTTCCGGTGTCGGACTCAATACTAATAATAAATATTCGCCTACATTTGGTTGTTGACAATTAGCAAAATTTTGTTGAGCAATAACAGGATGAATATTGCTAATTAAGGGGGCAAATGCTAATAATAAAACACCCGATAAAGTTGGTAATTTTTGCATAATATCATAGATAATTGATAATTGGGGAAAAGGTGAAATTCTGATCTATTCCCTATTCCCTGTTCGCTATTAAGAAACGCTGCTAAGAGAGGCTATTGCATTAGGTATAGCCTGAGAAGGGGCTGAAAATTCTCCAGTAATGACATACTCTAATCGTAATTTTAGCCAGGTAATGAATTGGGCATTAGTGGAAATAATTGCTGCTGCTGGTTGAGGACATTTCTTTTTAATATCTTTCATTTCTGGTGCTTCTAAAAAAGCAGGTTGCTTAACTAACCAAAAATCAATTTCTTTTTCTTGTTCATGATAGTGACGAGTTCGTTCTTTGAGAACTTCATCTATTGGTTCTTCTTCTATGAGAAAGTGTTGACTGGCCAAAACGTAATAATATTTTTCCATTTTCTGTGTTTACTGACTAATTCATAATTCTATGGTAAGGCGTTAACATCCCCGACTTCTGGTATTGATTCATCATTCACTGACATCATGAAAAAAGAAGTCGAAGATGTAATAATGGTACAGTATTGACGCTGTACCTCGAACAATTAACTTTTCTTTAATCCCTGAAACCAAGAACCAAAGGGACAACCACTGCTTTTATTGTCACTATTTTCTATTTTGCCACCTGCTGTCAACTTTTCCAAGAACAGGGCATTATCAAAATAGTGTTCTAAGGAAACAATTTTTAAATCATCGGTAACATGGGCAACACTCATACCGATCATTTCTACTGTTTCCCCCGTTGGTGCATAATCTTTATATTTACCCTGAAAATGTCCCCAGTGTCGCCATTTGAATGTAACATGAGGCGGACCTGAATAAACTGCTAATACTTCCCAGGGAAATCCTTGGGGAAAGGTACTATGAAAGATATCATGGGATGATTCAAAACTTTCTTCAGAAGCTTTGTAATGTTCAGAGTCAGCCATAAATAAATTATAAGTACCTTTCGCGCCTAATTCAGCAGCGGTATATTCTTGGCCTCCATTGCTACTCACCCGGAATTTGTCATTAACGACAGATAACCACTGTTGGGGGTTGGTTTTCCATGAAACTTCCATTTCAAAGGTTCTGACTAGGTTTTCCACAATTGCTTCTAGTGTACCTTCTAAATGATGCTGAATACTCTCTTTAGCTAGGTTCTGCTGAGAACGGGTATAGTCAGGTGGCTTTTGATAGCGCCATTGAGCGTCTGTACTGGCTGCAATTACTTTAGCTCTGTCCTGTACCCATAGGGGTAAGTTATTCGGTGTAGAAGTCATAAAAGTTTCAAGTCTGACTTTAATTTAATTTACAGGATTTCGCAACTAATACTCCCCAGTAGCAACAGGTAAAAGATCAGAATTTTACCCAATTACCAATTACCTCCCATTGCTGCTTTCATTTCTCGAACTGCTCTTTCTATACCTACCAAAGCGGCTCGACTAATGATAGTATGACCAATATTGAGTTCTTCCATACCTGGAAGCGCGGCCACAGGGTAAACGTTCCAGTATGTGAGTCCGTGACCAGCATTTACCCTTAAACCGGCTTTAATGGCTTGTTCACAGCCTTGGGCTAATAAAGCTAGTTCCCGCTGACGAGTTGTTTCGTCTTTGGCTTCTGCATATTGTCCCGTATGCAGTTCAATAAATTTGGCTTTTACCTTGACAGATGCCTCGATTTGTGGTAATTCGGCATCAATGAACAAACTTACGGGAATGCCAGCATTTTGCAGTTTATCCACTATTGCCCCTATTCTAGCAGTTTGTCCGACAATATCTAAACCACCTTCTGTGGTCACTTCTTCCCGCTTTTCTGGTACTAGGGTAACATAATCAGGTTTAATGTCTAGGGCTATGGCTAACATTTCCTCGGTCGCAGCCATTTCTAAGTTTAGATGAGTTCTGACGGTTTGCCGCAATAGTCGCACGTCTCTATCTTGAATATGTCTTCTATCTTCGCGTAAATGGGCTGTAATACCATCTGCACCCGCTAGTTCTGCTAGTAATGCTGCTGCTATTGGGTCTGGTTCCACTGTGCGTCGAGCTTGACGGATAGTAGCAATATGATCAATATTTACACCGAGTGTAGGCACGTCTGGTTTCTCCTGCTTTACTGTCTTTTACTGTCTTTAAATGTTGATTTTAGCGGAAATACTAATAATTTTTAATTTTTTAATTTTTTAATTTTTTAATTCAATTCAGTCTTGACTCTATTTTATTAGACTAAAAGCTATGAAAAAGGAAATTTATTCCCCGGTGATTTATGGTAGAATTATAAAGCAAATTCACGCCCTAATTAAATAATTAGATCCCATCAAAAACATAAATTTATTTTTTTGAATCTTTCCCAAAAATAGTATATTATGTCATTGACCAATCATCCCACTATTTTCTCCTTTTTTTCCGGCTCAGGATTCCTGGATTTAGGCTTTGAAACCACAGGTTATAACATCGCTTATGTTAATGAAATTTTCCCACCATTTATGTCAGCTTATCGCTATTCACGGGAAATTCTTAAACTTCCCCAACCTGAATATGGATATCATCAAGGAGAAGCCGCAGACGTAAGCAAATTAGTAACAGGAACACCAGCACAACGACTAAATGAATTAGTCCAAGATTCCCGCAAATCAAATAATATCATAGGCTTTATTGGTGGTCCACCCTGTCCAGATTTTTCCGTTGGTGGTAAAAATAAAGGACATTTAGGGGATAATGGTAAACTTTCATCTGCTTATATCGAATTAATTTGTCAAAATTTACCCGATTTCTTTTTATTTGAAAATGTCAAAGGTTTATGGAGAACTACAAAACACCGTCTATTCTTTGAAGAGTTAAAAATCAAATTACAACAAGCAGGTTATATATTAACAGAACGTTTAATTAATTCCATAGAATACGCTGTACCTCAAGATAGAGAAAGAATTATTTTACTAGGTTTTAAAAATAATTTTCTCCAAAATATGAAAATCGAATATGAATTTACCTTTCCTTGGGAAAAATATATTTTATATCCTCAAAATCAAGTATTTGCTTATCCTTGGAAGCAATGGGAACTATTTCAAGAAAATTCCCTAATTCCTTGTCCCGAAAATATTCCTCAACAACTAACCGTTGAATATTGGTTTAGAAAAAATAACGTTATCAACCATCCCAATGCTCAACATTATTTTCAACCAAGAGCAGGTAAAATTAAATTTGCTACTATTGCAGAAGGAGATGATTCTAAAAAATCATTTAAACGTTTACATAGGTGGCGTTATTCTCCCACAGCTTGTTATGGTAATAATGAAGTACATTTACATCCTTATAAAATTAGGCGTATTTCTGTAGCAGAAGCTTTAGCAATTCAATCTTTACCCGCTAATTTTTCACTCCCAGAAAATATGTCACTTACGAATATGTTTAAAACTGTTGGTAATGGTGTACCATACTTAGCAGCAAAGGCATTATCTCAAACTATTATTGACTTTTTAAATACTGATTTTTCAGTCTAAAATACTCAGTTTCTCAGAGAAGTCGAGAATCTGGCAATATTATCATTTAAGATGACTATACATAGTCTAATATATAAGAAATACTTTAATTTTGATCATCAACTCTACACCAAAATAAAAACGATGGCACTAGACTATCCAAATATTGATATTGCACCATTTATTGACCACTCTCTGCTATTACCAATCGCCACTCCAGAACATATAAGTCAATGGTGCGATGAAGCATATAGATATAACTTTGCTTCCGTCTGTGTAAATCCCTGCTATGTCAAGCAAGCAGCGGAACTACTGTATAAAAAAAATCCTCGAATTTGTACGGTCATTGGCTTTCCCAATGGTGCAAATACCTCAGCCGTGAAATTATATGAAGCTAAAGAAGCAGTAGATAATGGCGCTACTGAATTAGATGTAGTTATTAATTTAGGGTGGTTAAAAGCCGGGAAAACAGACGAAGTTCACCAGGAAATTGCCACAATTTGCGAAGAAGCCGGACAGCCTGTTAAGGTAGTTTTGGAAACTAGTCTTCTTACTGATACTGAGAAAAAAATAGCAGCAGAATTGGCTATGGATGCCGGTGCAGCATTCTTGAAAACCAGTACAGGTTGGAATGGTGGTGCAACTGTAGCAGATGTTAAACTTTTAAAAGAGATAGCAAAAGATCGGGTAGGAATCAAAGCATCAGGAGGTATTCGTACACACAATGAAGCTTTAGAATTAATTATGGCTGGTGCGACTCGATTAGGCACATCCCGTGGTGTAGATTTACTTCGTCAACGTAATAACCCGGTCGAGGAATAGATAATATGAAAAATTTTTTACTAATGACCAGTAACTAATGAGTAAAACCTACAAAGCAACTGGTATCAATCTCAAAACTCAGCCCCTGGGCGAATCGGATAAAATAGTCACAATTCTTACCCAGGAATTTGGTTTAATTCGGGCAGTGGCGACGGGGGCGCGTAAACAAAATTCCAGTCTGGGCGGTAAAATGGGGATGTTTGTGATTAATGAATTACTAATTTCTCCAGGTAAAAATCTCGATATAATTATTGAGGCTCAAACTATTAAAAATTATCCGGGTTTATCTAAAAATTTGGGTAAATTAGCTGCTAGTCAATATTTAGCTGAAATAGTATTATGTCAATCTTTAAGCGAACAACCCCAAATAGAAATTTATGAATTATTTAATAAATATATTCAGCGTATAGAGGATATCCCCAGAACAGAGACGAAATGTGTAATTGCTTTTTTAGTTCAAGGTGTATTTCAGCTTCTAGATTTAGCGGGTCTAAGACCACAAGTAGAATTTTGTTGCTTAACACAGCGGTTTTTAACTCCAGACTGGAAAAATCCCCATTGGCAAGTTGGATTTAGTATTCCCTCTGGTGGGATAATTTGTTTAGAGGCCTGGAAAAATTTGCAACAGCAAATAGAGCAGGGAAAATGGGAAGATCGGAAAATGAACGGAAAAACAAAGACAAATGTTCCCAATACCCAATCCTTGGCCTCTGACCCTAGTGATAAAACGGTTTTCTATCAGCAGGAGTTACCAATTGTTTCTTACCTGTTGAACGGAAAGGAACTGTTTATGCTTCAACATCTCTCGGAAATAGAGATAATACAAATAGATGCAGCCGACTATTCTGGATGGTTAGCTGTTGAGCAAGTTTTACGTCAGTATGTCCAGTATCATTTAGGACAAGTTATTCACTCTGCCACTTTGATTGACTCTTATTTTGCCACTAACCATGATGCAATCGTCTGATTTAGATAGAAAAAGCCGAACTCACTCACCTAGCGAAGCTAAAAAAAACCATAGATCATCAGATCATAATGTTGCTTCTTCACCTAGACTGGGTCATATTCATAGTTCAGAAATGTCACTCAATAATATTTCTGAATCTGGAAATTTCACATCAGAAATTCCCTTGACTGATATCCCTAAATCACTAGAAATTACCCAGATAAATGATAAAATTAATTGTGATCAAGATCAGGACTCAGTAGCAACGGAAATAATACCAGAAACTCTACCATTAATGGATAGTGGTTCTGGAGGTCAAGATTCAGAAAATCATCAAAAATCGGGTTTTTTACCTGTATTAAAAAATCGGAATTTCCTCGCTCTTTGGGCAGGTCAAGTTTTTTGTCAATTAGCTGATAAAGTTTATTTAGTATTAATGATCGCTTTGATTAATAGTCAGTTTCAAGCTAGTGATCAAAGTATTAGCGGTTGGGTTTCCGCTCTAATGATGGCCTTTACAATTCCCGCCGTATTATTTGGTTCTCTGGCTGGGGTGTTTGTAGATCGTTGGTCAAAAAAAGTTGTTTTGGTAGCATCAAATATTTGGCGTGGTATTCTGGTTTTACTCATTCCTGCCTTATTATGGTTTACTCATAATTGGCAGCCTGTGGGAGTTTTACCAGTAGGTTTCTTGATTATTTTAGCTGTGACTTTTTTAGTTTCTACCCTAACACAATTTTTTGCACCAGCCGAACAATCCGCCATTCCTTTAATAGTAAAAGAACAAGATTTACTGTCTGCTAATTCTCTTTATACAACAACAATGATGGCTTCTGTAATTGTTGGTTTTGCAGTCGGAGAACCAGTTTTAGCATTAGCAGATAAACTGTGGATACAATTAGGTGGTAACGGTGGCTTGGGAAAAGAAATTTTGGTCGGTGGTAGTTATGCGATCGCTGGGTTAATATTATTATTAATCCAAACTAACGAAAAACCTCACCCCCCAGAAACAGAATTTCCTCACGTTTTCTTGGACCTACGCGACGGGTTACGTTATCTCCAAGAAAATCATCGCATCCGTAATGCTTTATTACAACTAATTATCTTATTTTCTGTCTTTGCAGCCCTCACTGTTCTGGCTGTTCGCATGGCGGAAATTATCCCTAATATCAAAGCCTCTCAATTCGGCTTCTTACTAGCCTCCGCAGGTGTTGGTGTTGCTGTGGGAGCGACAATTCTCGGCCAATTTGGTCAACGTTTTTCCTACAAACAACTCAGTTTTTGCGGTTGTATCGGCATGACAGCCTCTTTAATTGGTTTATCATTATTTACAACCCAACTCTTACCCGTACTCCTATTTATAGCCCTAGTGGGCGTATTTGGCTCTTTAGTCGGTATACCCATGCAAACCGCAATTCAAACCGAAACACCCCCAGCTATGCGCGGTAAGGTATTTGGACTGCAAAATAATGTGATTAATATTGCTCTATCCCTACCCCTGGCTTTAGCAGGTATAGCAGAAACTTTTATCGGTTTAAAAGCAGTATTTTTTACCCTAGCCGTCATCGTCCTATGCGGCTGTCTCTTTACCTGGTACAATGCTGGTACATCTGAGGATGCTAAATCATCAACAACTGCATCAAAATCATGAATTTATGCTATACTTAGTCCAGTCAAATAGAAAATATTTGCCTGGTTGAAAATAAACTCAATAATCAGTTGACTAAGTTGTGATAAAATAAATCTTTCATAACTTTTTAATATTTATCATCAATAAAGTTATTTATTGAATTTTTAATTTTACCGATTATTTAGTTTTTCAATTACCTGTAACTGAATTTTTATCATCACGAAAATTCTGTTATCACAACTGCATAATCAAAACAGTATAGTTGACACTCGCCTTTTTTATAGATAACCAAAAAATGCGTATAGCTTGGATTGGAAAAAAAACGCCCTTTTGTGGTAACGTCACCTACAGTCGAGAAATTACCAACGGCTTATTAGATAGAGGACATGAGGTTAGTTTTCTACACTTCGCTCAGGAAGAAGCCACCACGGACAACTGGCCGAATTTTCAAGAAGTTCCCCTACCATTTATCTACAAGTCCCAGGTTTACACTATTCCCTCTTTTAAAGCAACTAAAGTTTTGAAAGATTCCCTCAGAGAAATTAAACCCGATATAGTCCACGCTTCTCTGACTTTATCAACTCTTGACTTCGTTTTACCAGAAATTTGCGAAGAATTAAATTTACCCCTAATTGCAACTTTTCACACTCCATTTGCAGGTAAAGGAGCAAAACTATTATCTAGTACCCAACTCCTAGCTTATCAACTCTATGCCCCTTTTTTAGATCATTATGACCGCGTAATTATTTTTTCCCAAATTCAAAGAGAATTACTCTCAAATATGGGGGTACGAGAAAACAAAATTGCTGTAATTCCTAATGGTGTAGATACTATTAAGTATTCTCCAGGAGATTCCCAAATTAAAGCAGAATTTGGCGCTGAACGCTTATTTGTGTATCAAGGAAGAATAGCTCAGGAGAAAAACGTTGAATCTCTCTTGCGTGCTTGGAAACAGTCAGATATGGGAATTAATACAAAATTACTTATTGTCGGTGATGGTCCATTAAAACCTTCTTTAGAGTCATTTTATGGGATTGAATATGGGATCATCTGGTTAGGATTTATCGCTGACGAAAATCGCCGCATCGAAATTTTACGGGGATCTGATGTATTTATTTTGCCTTCTTTGGTAGAAGGTCTATCCCTATCCCTATTAGAAGCAATGTCCTGTGGTTTAGCGTGTTTAGCTACTGATGTCGGCGCTGACGGAGAAGTTTTAGAACAGGGAGCGGGTGTAGCAATTAATACTAGCAGCGTGCGATCGCAGTTAAAAACTCTCTTACCACTATTTCAAGATCATCCAGAACTAACAACATTGCTAGGACAAAAAGCCAGAAAGCGGGTATTGGAACGTTATACCCTGAATGATAACATCACCCAATTAGAACAGCTTTATTATCAAGTCCTCGCACAGCGACCTTTAACACTGAGTTGGGGTGTTTAGATAATGTCATTCATTATCCCCCCTTGACAATCAATAAACACCTCTAGCAGAGACGTTTCATGGAACGTCTCGACAATGGTTATAGAAAACTGCACCTAACTCTAGCTACTTCTAGAGGAGGAGGATATTTGTTATTTATTCATTTATGCTAAAAAACCATATTTAATCTATTTTGTCAAGTCGTAATTTCCATGTCTTTACAAAAATTAAGATTTCCGTTACATTACTTTACATAAAACCTAAGTTGATCATAAACATTTTTAACTTAAGTTTTCATAGCGACTAATAAACACATAATCTTGGAGATTCCAATTGTGGCATTAACTATCCAGTCTGCTCAAACTATTTTTTCTAATACTCAAGTTCCTAGTCCAATTCCCGCAACTATAGCCTTGTTTGATCAACTTAACGTTGATGATAAACTAGCTTATCTTTGGTACGCTTATACTGAAATGGGTAAAACTATTACTCCCGCAGCACCAGGAGCAGCACGTTTACAATTAGCCGATGGTTTGCTGAGTCAAATTAAGCAAATGTCCAGCGAAGAACAAACAAAAGTCATGCGGGATTTAGCTAGTCGCGCTGATACTCCTATTAGCCGTTCCTATGGTTTCTTCAGTGTAAATACTAAACTAGCATTCTGGTATGAATTAGGAGAATTGATGAAACAGGGAATTATTACTCCTATTCCCGTTGGTTATCAAATGTCTCCTGGTGTAAAATTTGTATTAGAAGCTACACAAAAACTTGATCCAGGTCAGCAAATTACCGTATTACGGAATACTGTAGTAGATATGGGATTTGATACTTCTGACCTCGGTCCTAGTAGTTATCCCAAAGCAGCTACAGAACCTGCTTTCCAACGCACAACTCCAGTCATTTCCTCGGTGAAAATTGACGGTATTACAGAACCCGCTGTGTTAGGCTATATTGAAGCCATGAATGCAGATAATTTTGATGCTGCTATTGCGCTATTTACTACCGACGGTGCGCTACAACCACCATTCCAAAAGCCCATTGTTGGACGGGAAGCGATCGCTAAATATATGCGCGAAGAAGCACAAGGACTAAACATGATGCCGCAACAAGGTATCTGTGAAGTGCAACCAGACGGTTCTAAGCAACTGAAAATCACAGGAATCGTTCAAACTCCTTGGTTTGGTGTTACTGTCGGTATGAATATTTCTTGGCGGTTTTTGATCAATCCTGAAGGAAAAATATTCTTTGTAGCCATTGATATGCTGGCCTCTCCTCAAGAACTCATGAACCTACGTCGAGTTTAATCAAATCAAGAGGCTGTTGACAATGAAGTTTGCACTAAACAGTTTTAACAGCCTCCAAACTGGCAAATTGTCAAGTATAAGGTATTGACACTAAGCGAAAAATCTGTTATCATAGAACCGACGAGGAAGAACTATCTTATAATATTCAATCTTTCCCCACAACAGACCAACCCAGGCCTGTAGATTGTTCATAAATCCGTTTCAAAGTATTTACATCCCTTACAGAAATCAACGGTGGGTTACGAACTTGAGAAAAATACATAGTATCAGTTGGTGACAAACTATGACCCCAAATTCCCAAAGCATGGCCAAGTTCATGACGGGCTGCGGACAATACATAATCACCAGTTTGACTAGGACTCAACAAAATTGTAAACCTGTGAGATAAAATATTATTTGCAGTATATAAATCAAAAGTCGTTAAAGCCGAACGCGCCCGTAATATCTTACCATTAGGTTCACGTTGTAAAGGTGGCACTTTACGAATAATTTTAATATCAGCAATATCAGATTTTTCTACTACCTGTAAAGGTAAATAAATACTCCATTCTTCAACTGCTTTTAAAACATTATTAACCCATATTTGTGATTGTTTTTCACCAATATCTTTTGGTGTTTCTATATTCACCTTCACCGGAAAACTTGACCAAATTAAATAACCAACTTTAGTAGATTTGACTTGATCAAAATAATCACCACTATTTGTTTTATCGTGCCATTTTACCAGAGTTGGTGGTAAAGAATGGTGTTTTTCAAGAACAGATAGAGAATTAGATAATTGAAAATTTCTCTCCTGTTCCCTGAAAACAGCATTAACTGAAAAATCAGTAAAAATAACTAACAGTCCTGTACTTATTGCTAAAATCAGAACTGCCATTAATCGTCGCCAAAATCGTTGATTTTGGGTAATTTTCCCCATTTTCCCCATTGTCATTTGCAACTACTTGGGCAACCAATTAGCACTTAAAACCACAGTCAAACCCAGAAAAACCACCGTTAACGCCCAAGTAACTCTATTTAAAGTATTTTCGGCACTTTTGGTACTTGTGAACAATTGTGCTTGTCCACCAATAGCACCAATTCCGTCACCTTTAGGACTATGTAACAAAACCAGAACAATTAAACCAAGGGCGGAAAATGCCCAAATACCTTGTACGATGTTAGTAATTGCCATATTAGAAATGTTGGTTATAAGAAGTCATCAGACAACAAGGGATTTAGCTAAATTGGCGGTTAGAAACCGCCAGGACTAAACCCCTAACATTTTACAATTTTACAAGCCCACCTGTACAGGAGTACGAGTTAATTGTAAATCATATTCTGCGGCTTTCAGTAATGATCGCCCGGTCATTTCTTGGGGTTGGGATATTTGTAAAATATCCAGAATAGTTGGGGCAATATCGGCTAATTTGCCATCATTTCTTAATTCCACATTTGTTCCATATCCCGGTATTTTGGCCTTTTCACCCTCTACCAAGATTAAAGGAACTGGGTTGGTAGTATGCGCTGTCCAAGGATTACCGCCTTCATCTAGCATATACTCAGCATTGCCGTGATCAGCAGTAATAATTGCCGTACCACCAGCTTTACCAATTGTATCAATCAGACGACCCAAACAACGATCCACCGTTTCAATAGCTGTTACTGTAGCCGGGATTTGTCCCGTATGCCCTACCATATCAGGGTTAGCATAGTTCATCACTACTAGAGAATAGATGCCCTTTTTAATAGCAGCGATCGCTACATCCGTCACAGCTTGTGCTGACATACCCGGAGCTTGATCATAAGTAGATACCATTGGACTACTGACTAATTCCCGGTCTTCTCCTACACAAGCATCCTCCATTCCTCCATTAAAGAAATAGGTGACATGAGCGTATTTTTCCGTTTCCGCAGTTCTAAACTGTCTTAAACCACGGTTAGCGATAACTTCACCCAGAATATTAGTCAGGTTTTGAGGCTCGAAAGCCACAGAAACAGGTAATTCTGGATCATATTGGGTAAAAGTTACAAAAGAAAGCGGCAAAATTGGCCGTCTTTCAAAACCGTTAAAAGTTGTACTGACAAAAGCTTGAGTTAGTTCTCTAGCACGGTCAGGACGGAAGTTAAAAAATATTACCCCATCACCCGATTCTATCGCCCCTGGTTGCAAACGGACGGGGAGAATAAACTCATCAGTAATACCTTCAGCGTAGGATGTTTGCAATATCTCTCCAGCCGAGAGTCCATTGCCCGTACCGTCTGTTGTCATTACATCGTAAGCGCGTTGAACTCGATCCCAGCGATGATCACGATCCATGGCATAATAGCGACCACTAATAGTAGTAATTTCACCAATACCAATATGCTCTATGTATTCTTCTAGTTGCTGGATGAACCTGATTCCATCTTTTGGTTTCGTGTCACGGCCATCAGTAATCGCATGAACACAAACTTGTGAAAGTTGCTGTTCCTTAGCTAAGTCAAGTAGTCCCAATAGATGGGTAATATGGGAATGCACCCCCCCATCAGAACAAAGTCCCACTAGATGCAACTTGCCACTAGTGGAACGGACTTCCTGGCAAATTTTCACCAGGGCTGGGTTTACCCTTAAAGAACCGTCTTCTACAGCATCTGAGATCCGTACCAGTTCTTGTGGTACGACTCGACCAGCGCCAATGTTCAAATGACCAACTTCCGAATTGCCCATTTGACCTTCTGGCAACCCTACGGCTTTTCCCGAGGTGCGAATGAGGGTGTGGGGATAGGCAGCCCATAAACTGTCCATAATCGGAGTTTTGGCAGCGCTAATAGCGTTTCCTCGCTTTTCCTCACAGTAGCCCCATCCATCTAGAATGACTAGCACCACAGGAGCAACAGGTGCTTTGGTCATAGTAAAATCGCCCTTTACTTTTTGTAATACTTGAATAATACCATTGCTAATCGTTTATGGAAGTTAAATTCTGTTGATCTTATCCCAGTCCCCGGTCAGCATTTACCAGTCAGCTTTTTAAAATTCTTGTCTCATCAGGATTTCACTTTATTTATTTAAAAGTAGATAATTTATCTATTGGGAACGGGAAACCTCTCAAAGAATAAAAGAGTCAATCCACTTTATATATATACACCTTACGGGTATAATTAATTTTGGATTAGCTTTCAGGAATAGATACCAAATGTACAGCAGTATGAGGTTGCAAACTCTATGGTATTTCTGTATTGGGCTGATACTTGTTATTTACTGCACTATATTAGGAGCAAATGCCAGTTCGACACCAGTAAACCTATACGTTTCTCCTATGGGAAACGATAACTGGTCAGGTGAGATTGCAGCCCCTAATCCAGAGAAGACCGATGGACCATTCCAGACACTTGAGCGGGTGCGCGATCAAATCCGTACTCTGAAGGTAGCAAATAAATTCCCTCAAGGCAGCGTTACTGTCTATCTACGTGGGGGTATTTATGAGCGTAAAGTACCATTTATCCTGAATGCAGAAGATAGTGGCACAAAGGATTCGCCTATTGTTTACCGTCCCTACTTAAATGAACAAGTTCGTCTCTCTGGAGGAAAACAGATCCGGGATTTCTACCCTGTTAATGATCAGAATATCCTCAAGCAGATGCAACCTGTCGCCCGTGGCAATATCCTACAAATCAATCTGAAAGCACAAGGGATTACTGATTACGGACAACTCTCACCACGGGGCTTCGGAAGACCCAATCATCCTTCTCCCTTAGAACTGTTTTTTGCAGACCAACCCATGCACATAGCACGCTGGCCTAACCAAGGTGATCTAAAAATCGCCGATGTGCCGGCGGGTAAAAACGGTGGTAAATTCACTTACAAGGGCGATCGCCCTCGTTTATGGAATAATATACAGGATATTTGGTTGCACGGCTACTGGACTTGGGACTGGGCGGACTCCTATGAAAAAGTCAAGCTGATCAACACACAGACTCACGAAATTGCTACTGAACCGCCCCACGGGGTCTATGGCTACACAAAGGGCAAGCGTTATTACGTCCTCAACCTCCTAGAAGAATTGGACACCCCCGGTGAATATTATTTGCATCGTCAAACTGGCATTCTCTATTTTTGGCCACCAAAGCCTGTGGAAAACAACCGGGCTATTGTTTCTATAATGGAAGAGCCACTGGTTTCCCTAAATGCTGCATCTTATATTACCCTGAGTGGTCTGATATTTGAAGGTTCCAGAGGTGCAGCCATTAGGATAGTTAAGGGTGAGAACGTCTTGGTTGCAGGCTGTCAAATTCGTAACCTTGGTACAAATGGAGTAGAAATTAAGGGAGGAATCCGCCACGGTGTCATTAGCAGCAATGTATATAATATTGGTGAAACGGGTATAGTCTTGAATGGAGGCGATAGCAAAACCCTGACACCAGCAAAGCACTATGCTATCAATAATCACATTTATAATTATGCTAGGTGGGTGAAGACCTACCGACCAGGCATTTCTGTTCAAGGTGTTGGTAATCTGATCTCACATAATTTGATTCATGACGCGCCCCACAATGCTATTCTTCTTAGCGGCAACGACCACATCATTGAGTTCAACAATATCCACCATGTTTGCTTAGAAACTGGTGATGCCGGGGCATTTTATATGGGTCGAGACTACACCCAGCAGGGGAACATCATCCGCTACAACTATTTTCACCACCTCTACGGACTTCAAAAGCAAAAAAGCTTTACAGAAGTTATGGCAGTGTACCTTGACGACGGTACTAGCGGTACAACAATCTATGGTAACCTATTCTATAAAGTGGAGCGGGGCGTGTTAATCGGTGGCGGACGTGATAACACGGTGGAGAACAACATCTTTGTTAAAAATAAGATTTCAATATCTGTAGATGCACGTATTTTAGGCTGGGCAAAAGCCAGTGCTGCTCGCGGAGGTAATTGGAGAATTGTGGAAAAGCTGGAAGATATGAACTATAAACATCCGCCCTACAGTATCCGCTACCCTCAATTGGTGAAAATTTTAGAAGATGAATATGGCGTTCCCAAAGGCAATAAAATTATACGTAACGTCTATTTTGGTGACGGATGGTTAAAGTTAGAGAACAAACTGACTGACAAGATTATTACTATCGAGGGAAATTTAATTAAGAACGATATCAGCTTTGCAGTCCCAGATGATGATCTCTTGCAACTAAAGTCCGACTCGGCTGCTTACAAGTTTGGATTTCAGCATCTGCCAATAAATAAAATCGGGTTATACAAGGATAAGTACCGTAAAGATGTTTCCTAACTCCTGAAAATGTGTAAAAGCAGCATATCCATTTGGTTTGGATAGATAGTTTTGATTATTGACTATACGCGAATTTGATAGCTTGTGTTTACCTCCAATTGAACCGCTAGAACCTCAACAAATTAAGCAACTTCGTGAATCATTTAATGTAAGCCAATCTGTGTTTGCTGCTATTTTAAACATCAGTTCATCAACTGTTCAAAAATGGGAAATTGGGCAAAAACGACCTACAGGCGCGGCTGTTAAATTACTGCATTTAGTCCGTGAAAAAGGTTGGGAAAGTTTAATGTATTAATCTAACCTGATTGCCAAATAAGTAAGAAATTGCAGTTTTCAATCGCCAGAATAATCTCCTAATTTTAATCTATGCAGGTGGGTTTTATTTATGTAGATCCGATTTCCAACCACCAGAATAATCTTTATTTAATCAGCAAGAAACATAATAATGGTACAATCAACCGTAAAACTAATCACAGTTAATGAATTTATTACTTAATAATCTTTTCCAACTTGCAACTAACAGCAAAACAATTATTTGCTTCCGTGTGTACTTTCAACTGAATATAGGAAACAAATTGATCAAATTTTTAAACTTACCATCGTCGTAGACTAGGTAATCTTCAAAAGTAAAATGCTTTAAAGTAAGTTGTTTGCATCATATATTCCTAGCTAGATTTGCACTTCATAACTCATCTATTTAATGTAAATTGCTAGTTAAAAAACAGGTGAAAGAAAGCCAGAATCACAATCAGTCACCCATCTACCGATATTACCTACTTTCGTTTTGCCCCAGCTTTAGCAGCTTTTGCCGCTTTTTTCGCGGCTTTTTCTGCTTCTGCTGCTGCCAATTCTGCTAATTCTTTTTCTTCGGCTTTCTTATCTAGGTAATAGTGATAATCCCCTAAATAAACTCGAAATTCACCATCACGAATTTCCACAATTTTGTTAGCTACTTGGGAAATAAAATAACGGTCATGGGAAACTACAAGGGCTGTACCATCATAATTTTGTAAAGCCTCTTCCATCATTTCCTTCGCTGGAATATCTAAGTGATTGGTAGGCTCATCTAAAATGATTAAATTCGCTGGACATAATAGCATTTTTGCTAATGCTAACCGAGCTTTTTCACCTCCACTTAATGCCCCAACTTTCTTAAATACAGTATCACCAGTAAATAAGAATCTTCCTAACAGTGTGCGAACTTCTTCATTTGTCCATTCGGGAACTTCATCATGAATGGTTTCCATGACAGTTTTATTTAGATCTAACGCTTCCGCTTGGTTTTGTTCAAAGTAACCAGGAATAACGTTGTGATCTCCTAATTTAACAATCCCTTCTGTGGGTTTTTCCACACCCATAATCATTTTCAAAAGTGTGGATTTACCCGCACCATTAGGACCTAGAAACGCTATTCTATCTCCTCTTTCTACTAACAGATTTGCCGATAAAAATAGAATTTTATCCCCATAAATATGGGTTAAGTCCTTAATTTCTACCACTTCTCTACCGCTACGAACAGCATCAGGAAAACGGAAATGTAGGGTTCTGACTCCCCCTATAGGCGCTTCGATGCGTTCAATTTTATCTAGTTGCTTTTCTCTACTTTTCGCCTGGGTACTGCGGGTAGCACTAGCGCGGAATTTATCTACAAATGCTTGTTGTTTTTCTAATTCTTTTTGTTGACGTTCATAAGCGTTCAACTGTGCCGATTGATTTTCAGCTTTTTGTTGTAAGTATGATGAGTAATTACCCAGGTAAGAACTAGAAACGCCCCGTTCAGTTTCCACAATTTGGTTACAAAGACGATCCAGAAATTCCCGGTCATGGGAAACTATCACCATCGGGGTAATTAAACCTCTGAGGTAATTTTCTAACCATTCAATAGTTTCTAAATCTAAGTGGTTTGTCGGTTCGTCCAACAGTAACAAATCGGGTTTTTGGAGGAGAATTTTACCTAAACTCATCCGCATTTGCCAACCGCCAGAAAAAGCACTCACTAGGCGATCGCCATCTTCCAATTGAAAACCCATTTCTGGTAATATCTTACCAATACGGGAGTCTAAGTTATATCCGTCCAAAGCTTCAAATTGCCGCTGCAACCTGTCTAATTTGTGAATTAATTCATCTAACTCTTCTGGATCAGCAGTTTCCATCTCACGAGGTATGTGAGACAAAGCCAACTGCACCTCGTTAGCTTCTTTAAATACAGTCCAAAACTCCTCCCTAACTGTGCGAGTGGGATCAACCTCAAACTCTTGGTTAAGATAAGCTATATGTAAACTAGCCGGACGAATAATTTCCCCAGCAGTAGGTTCAATCTCCCCAGAGATGATTTTCAATTGGGTAGATTTTCCCGCACCATTAACACCAACTAAACCAATACGATCTCCTGGTTTGACTTCCCAGTTGATATCTTTAAGAACTTCGCCTGTAGGATAAATTTTACTGATATGTTCTAGTCGTAGCATGAAGTGTCTCTTGGGTAGGAAAAGGGGCAAAACTAAAGCCGTATTCAATCTTAACAAAAATTAACGCAATATTTACAAGTTTTTTGACTATAAAAATAAATTTTCTCCTTGAGAATCCCCGACTAATGCCAGTTTTCGTCTTATTTGAACTATATTCTCCTTCTTGAGACATGAAATTCTAGCCGATCCTTCCAGATATGTGGTACATTTACTGGAAAATCATTATCAAAGTCCATATTTTAACTTGATTCTGGCAGCCAATACTCACGTAACTGACAGCATTTATTACATGATAAATATCCAGAATATTACTGATAGCCAGTGTGTCCTAGACCTAAACCTAATTATTGCTTATGGGTAATTCATTAATTACCCCCGGTTTTCTGGTTTTTTGCGTAAATTGTATATGATGAACTTTTGGATTAAATAATTTCTTAATCAAGAATTATAAATCCTAGATTTTCTTGGATTTGTTTTATTATTGCTGATTCTCAAATTATTTCTGGTTTAATCGCCAAATTGATAGTTAGTTATTTTTAGCATTAACCATTAAGATGGTAAAGTAACCATGACTAACATCTCAAACCAATAAAAATGGTCTCCAGATGTTGTATCTAATCATATTGACAATATTCACAGTTATAAAAAATTCTCTGCGTCCAATCTGGTAATCGTTAGTGGAGAAACTATGCACACAGTTGTTCTCGTTCTAGTTCAAGTGCTAATTGTTATTGGACTCTCAAGACTTGTAGGACTGGGATTTAAAGCAATTAAACAACCATTAGTAATTGGTGAAATATTCGCCGGGATTATACTTGGTCCATCATTATTTGGTTTAATTGCTCCTGATCTAGCACATCATCTATTTCCATTAGAAACAATGCCTTATTTGCACGTTTTATCGCAAATAGGGCTAATATTTTTCATGTTTTTAATTGGGTTAGAATTAAATCCCAAATATCTGAGTGGTAACTTAAAAACTGCCATTCTTATTTCCAATTTCAGTATTATTGTTCCTTTCGCGTCGGCATTTGTATTATCTTTCGTACTGTATCCTTTAGTTTCCAGTAGTAACGTCAATTTTGCCCCTTTTGCTTTATTTTTAGGGGCAGCAATGTCAATTACGGCCTTTCCTGTTTTGGCGCGAATTATTACCGAAAATAACTTACAGGGAACTCGTTTAGGCACATTGGCTTTAACTTGCGCCGCAGTAGATGATGTCACAGCTTGGTGTATTTTGGCAGTAGCGATCGCCTTTGCTCGTCATGGTAGCATTGATCAACAAGCAGTTCTCACTATTATTGAAAGTATTGTTTATATTGGCTTCATGTTCACCGTTGGACGTTGGTTTCTCAAACGTTTGAGTAAACATCATCATCGAACTGGACGCTTAAGTCAATTGGTTCTGGCTGTAATTTATATGGGAGTTGTTTCCTCTGCATTAATTACGGAATTTATCGGTATTCATCTGATTTTTGGCGCATTCCTATTAGGCGCAGTCATGCCCAAAGATGAGGAATTAGTCAGAGAATTAGCCATCAAAACTGAAGATTTTGTTCTCATCTTTCTGTTACCAATATTTTTCGCCTACAGTGGTTTAAAAACCCAAATTGGTTTACTCAACAGTCCTAAATTATGGCTATTGTCAGCCCTGATTTTATTAGTAGCAATTGGCGGTAAATATATTGGTGCTTATGTAGCAGCTAGGTTCAGCGGCATTGACAAACGAGAATCTTCCGCCCTGGGTTGGTTAATGAATACTCGTGGTTTAACTGAGTTAATCGTCTTGAATATCGGGTTAGAATTAAAAGTAATTACACCCTTGCTTTTCACCATGTTAGTAATTATGGCCTTGGTGACAACATTCATGACTTCGCCATTACTAGAATGGACATATCCCAAACGCCTGATTAGATTAGATATTGTTGAACCAGAAGCAGAAACTCCACCAGAAACCCCACCAGAAACCCCACCAGAAATTGAAATTAGTGAACCCTATTCATTACAATATCGGATTTTAGTCCCAGTAGCTAATCCCGACACCCAAAAAGGTTTGTTACAATTAGCAGCAGCGATCGCCATCAACAACCGACAACCCGCCGTAGTTTATCCCCTCAGTTTCATTGAACTAGAAGAAGACTATAGCTTTGAGAGTAGCCCCAACGAAGCCGATAGACTCATAGCCGAACGTCGTCAAAAACTAGAAGAATTAATCGCTACCCTAGAACCACCAGAAATACGCTCCTATATCCATCCCATAGTTCGGATATCTAGCAATGTCGCCAGAGAAACAGCACAAATAGCCGCCAAAATTGTCATGTCCGACTTAGTTATCGTTGGCTGGCATCGTCCCGCTTTTAGTAACAATCGTTTAGGAGGAAGAGTTGGACAAATTCTTAGCACTACACCAGTAGACGTAGCCGTATTTGTAGATAAAGGTGGAGAAACTAATGAAAGTTTATTAGTTCCCTACTCCGCCAACATTCATGACGATTTAGCCCTGATTATCGCTTTGAGAATGCTCATTAACCGTGATACTTGCATTTTACAAGTTTTACAGGTATTTAAAGGCCATCATACCCCAGAGGAACTAAGTTATGAACTTAACGCCATGATCGGGCAATTACCTAAGAGTGTCCGCGATCGCATTCAAATCAACACCGTCACCACCCCAGACCCAATGCGAACCGTAATTGCTGCCTCGAAAAATGTTGATTTAACTATTGTTGGTACTAGTCGTCTCTGGGGAATTGAACGTCAAACACTAGGAAGATACACAGATCAACTCGCCATTCAATGTCGTTCTTCTTTACTCATTACCCGTCGTTACAGTCAAATTACCTCACATCTGACCTCCCTCTTACCAGCAATTAATACCCAAGAAACAATGCCCTAAATCCTCAAAATCCCCCCAAAATCCCTCATTATTACCCAATTCACCCCTTCCTTCAATGTCTCCCCAGTCTTGAATCCACAAAAATACAGCGGTTTCCGATCTGATGAAGTACAAAGTTGAACCATGAAACTCTTGTGGTGCGGGCATCTTGCCCGCTAAATATATACCTCATAATACCGGGAAGTGCTGTAATTCCCAAAACAACCTACAGAAATTCCCATGATCGAATTTGCCCAATCCCTAGCCAAAAATTTATAAAATTTGTCAAAATAGAAATCAGCAGTTTCAATTTTTAGATATGAGCAATACAAGTAATTTTCCTGAAGCTTTCCGTAAAGCTGAAAATCAAGGAATTGTTGGACCAAATGTCATTGCTAACGCCCTCCCCTACGTCGGTGGTGGATTGGTACTAACTGCCCTGGGAACTTATGGTGGTTTAGGTATTATCCGCACTAATCCCGGACTGTTTTTTCCCACTTTTTTGGGAGCAGTAATTCTCGAATTAATTTTGTTCTTTGTTGCCCAAAATGTAGCATCAAAAGGTAACAAAGCCCTAGCTTTACCCCTGTTAGGTATTTATAGTCTATTATCTGGTTACACTCTCAGCGGCTTAGTCTTTGTGGCTTTGAAAACCCAAGGAGTAGGTATTCAAGGTATTGGTATTGCTGCTCTTAGTTGTGGTCTTACCTTCATTGTTGCCCGAAAAATCGGTTCTAACCTTTCGGAAGCAGACGGAATGGCGTTGACAAAAACTATCAATCTAGGCATTATTGCCTTATTGCTTGTTTGTCTTCTCCAATTTGTCTTTGCCTTATTTGGTGTTTACACACCCAGTTGGTTAGAAATCGGTATCTCTGGTTTAGGTGTATTTCTCTTTGCGGGAGCATCAGTAGTTGATTTTTACATCTTGCCTCGTACTTACCGCAATGATGAATATTTACCGGCTGCTTTGTCAATGTACCTCACCTACATCAACTTATTTGTTTTTATCTTACGTTTGCTTATTGCTATCAATGGTCGTGATTAAATATAAGTAGGTAGATAAGTAGGTAGAGGAAACTTAAACTTTGCAGAAAAGGGGAAAAGGGAAAGAAAAATCTTTCTCCTAACCCCTATATTTAAAATCTTTCCGTATCTTGAGGAGTTCCCACAGCCCCAGGTTGAGATAAAAAGAAATTTTGAGCCGATTCATTTTGATATATACATCTAATATCGGGCTTTTCACTGTTTAAGTCCCCTGTAAAGCCAAAGGTATTCAAACGATTTTTACATTCCCTGACCTGATCTGAAGTCACAAGTTTTTTATTTTCCAAAATTGCCCAGTTATTTTGACGAATTACACATCCAGGACGGATATTAGGCTGGGCAACATAAACATTAAAAGGATTAAGAGTGACAAATAATCTAGCATCCATCACCATTGCACTAGCTCCATACTGGACGCAAATCTCAGGATTTGGCGCTTTGGTGTCAATGAACTCCCGGGAGGCCACATTTGATGAACTCAATGTAGTTGTAGAACTAAATGCAATCCCAATTCCAATTCCCAAAATCAGCACCCCCCCAAAAATGGCAATGCTGGCGAAGTTAAAAATCGGAGATTGAAAAATAGAGGCTTTAGGGGTGTTAGTTGGTCTATTGTTAGAAGATTTACGTCTCATTTTCGCTTTATTACCTTCACGCCAAATTAGAAAGATTTGGTTGATTTTCCCTGATTCACTATATTGTTTTGATGTCACTCTTCCCCGCCAGCAGTCAGTCAAACGACAACTGACCACTGACCAGTGACTACCTAACTAGCTAACAGAGTCTTTTCCAGAGGTTTCCAGCGGAAAGTGCGATCTCCACCTCTCTCAATTACTACTTTAACCCTTGGTTCTAATTTGGGTAAATCCATTAAATACTCAACTTCCTGATCAGACAAAATATGTCCCTCAATGATCCACAATACTAACCCCTTAGACTTAGGAGGTAATTGTGCTAAATGAGAATCGAGTATTGGTGGTAAATAATATACATCACCCACCGCAGCACCACTACCAGTGCTTTTTTTACCCAAATGCGGCGGTCTCACACCATGAACCTGAGTCAGATACGCAGCCACGTCACCTAACCCTCTAGCAGTAATATGCAGGCCAACATAACCAGCAGCCCGCAAACGGCGCAAATAGCGACCTTCATAGCCTCCTTCTAGGGGAACATAAACACCCAACGCACCAAACTTCTCCAAATTGCGGATGAAACCGTTACCAGTGGTAATTAAGGCCATAGATTTTCTTCCTATCCCATCTCAGATATCTCTATTATTCACTCTCTACTAGTAGATTAAGTTAAATGAAACTGCATATTTTCAGCAACCTGGAGAATTTCAAACTAAAATCTAGGCCAAATCACCCCCCTATCGCCATCCTGTAATATATCTAAAAAAAATACTAGACAAAAAATGATTAATGGTTTACAATGTTAGATTGTGACCGAATAGTAAATTAGATAGCCATCTTATTTTAGAGTTACCAGCCAGTCCCACTATCTGATATTCTAGTTAGTTCCCTCAGAAGAATAAATTAGCTGATTCAGACCAGAGACTGCTAAACTAAAAAAGCTTCAGGTCAAACCAAGAGCCAAAATCTTATTTAAGCTCCCACAGCAAATCACTCCCGTAAATCCTAAAAAATTAGGCCAGACCTCAAACAATAGTTTAAACTATTAAGAGAAGTAGTTCCTGAACAATAATGTTGGTTTTATGGCATTATGTTGATGGTCAGGAAACGGATACTGAGGGTCAATGACCACTTAAGTCCCACTACAACGGTAGAGTGCCAGAGCAACTGCTTGGACGAAAGCATTGCTGCACACAGCGCAAAGCAATCAAACCTCGCATTAGGTAGAAGTAACACCTTCTCAATAGGGTAGGAAACTATTCCTGTGATGGTGATTAGATTAGGTAAGTGAAAATAAACAAATTCACTAAAACAGAAAGGGCAAGAATTGTTGCGGCGCCAAAAATTTGCACTGCTTAACACCAGTTCAAATTTCTGAAGGTATAGTTTACCCTCAAGCAACCGTGACAAAACTTCCAATTCGATTTCCATTAGTCAAATTAGGAAGGAGAACCAGTAACTGTGTCTGTAGGTATTCTCGGCACCAAGCTGGGCATGACCCAAATCTTTGATGAAGAAGGAGTATCTATTCCTGTCACCGTCATCCAAGCAGGTCCATGCACCGTTACACAAGTTAAAACAAAACAGACCGACGGTTATGCAGCCATTCAAGTTGGTTATGGTGAAGTTAAACCCAAGGCACTGAACAGACCATTGTTGGGACATTTGGCTAAATCATCTGCCCCGGCTGTCCGTCATTTGAATGAATATCGCACTGATAGCGCTGGTGATTATGCTTTAGGTCAAGAAATTAAAGCAGACATTTTTAGTGCTGGTGAAATTGTAGATGTAGTTGGCACAAGTATCGGTCGCGGTTTTGCCGGCAACCAGAAGCGTAACAACTTCGGTCGTGGACCTATGTCCCACGGTTCTAAAAACCACAGAGCGCCAGGTTCTATTGGGGCTGGTACAACTCCAGGCCGTGTTTATCCTGGTAAAAGGATGGCAGGACGTTTAGGTGGTACTCGGGTCACAATTCGCAAACTGACAGTAGTAAGAGTAGATACAGAACGTAACTTAATCATCATTAAGGGAGCTATTCCTGGTAAACCAGGAGCTTTAGTGAACGTTCTCCCAGCAAAGAAAGTTGGTAAAAAATAGTCATGGGTCATTAGTCATTGGTCATTGGCAAAAAAAGACAACTGACAACTGACAACTGACAAAGGGCAACTGACAAAGGACACAAAGATGGTAGAGAGTGTAATTAAAAATTGGCAAGGAGAGCAAGTTGGCGAAACCAGCTTTGACTTACGAGTTGCCAAAGAAACAACAGCGGCGCATATCGTACACCGCGCCCTAGTCAGACAAATGACCAATTCTCGCCAGGGAACTGCCAGCACTAAAACTCGTGCCGAAGTTCGTGGTGGTGGTCGTAAACCCTGGCGGCAAAAAGGCACAGGCCGCGCCCGTGCAGGTTCTATCCGTTCACCATTATGGCGTGGTGGTGGTGTGATCTTTGGACCTAAGCCCAGAGACTTTAACCTACAAATGAACCGCAAAGAACGCCGTTTGGCATTGCGGACAGCCTTTATTAGTCGTGCTGAAGACTTAATAATTGTTGAGGAATTTAGCAACGAGTTACAACGTCCTAAAACAAAGGAACTCGTGGCCGCATTAGCTAGATGGGGCGCTGCACCAGAACAAAAAACACTGTTGATTTTGTCGGAAATTGCAGAAAACGTGCTTTTATCAGCCCGGAACATTGAAAACTTAAAACTGATTCCTGCTAACCAGTTAAACGTTTACGACTTACTCCATGCTGACAAAATTATCGTCACATCATCAACCATAGACAAGATTCAGGAGGTCTACAGTGTCTAAGCTAGTTGCTACCCGTGACCTACCCGATTTAGTGCGTCGCCCCATTCTTACCGAAAAAGCGACCATGCTCATGGAGCAAAACAAATATACATTTGAAGTAACTCCTAAGGCCACCAAACCACAAATCAGAGCCGCCATTGAAGACCTATTTGCAGTTAAGGTCGTCAAAGTCAATACTGCTATTCCTCCACGCAAGCAAAAACGTGTAGGTAGATTTATTGGTTATAAGCCCCAATATAAGCGAGCTATTGTCACCGTTGCTCCTGGGGACGAAGAAAAAATTAGAAAAGTTCTCTTCCCAGAAGTCTAGAAATTTTAGATTAGAGATTTGAGATCAGAAACAATCTAAAATCTAAAATCTAAAATCCAAAATTGATTAATCCAAAATTCAAAATTCAACTATGGGTACTCGTTCTTATCGCCCTTATACCCCCAGTACTCGCCAAGTTACAATCTCCGACTTTGCTGAAATTACCAAAACTGAGCCAGAAAAATCATTAACTGAATCAGTTCATCGTCCCAAAGGTCGGAACAATCAAGGGCGGATAACCAGCCGTCGTCGGGGTGGCGGACACAAACAACTTTACCGCATTATTGACTTTAAGCGAGATAAGCGGAATATACCTGCGACAGTTACAGCCATTGAATACGATCCTAACCGGAATGCGCGGATCGCTTTGTTATTGTACGAAGACGGCGAAAAACGTTACATTTTGCAACCCAATGGCATGACTGTAGGCACAAAAGTGATTGCAGGACCTGATTCTCCCATTGAAGATGGTAATGCTTTGCCACTGTCAAATATCCCCCTGGGTAGTAATGTTCACAACGTGGAAATGACTCCAGGTAAGGGCGGTCAAATCGTCCGTGCTGCTGGTGCAACAGCCCAAGTTGTCGCTAAAGAAGGTAACTATGTAACTTTGAAATTACCTTCAGGTGAAGTCCGCTTAATTCGCCGTGACTGCTACGCCACCATTGGCCAAGTCGGTAATACAGACGCGAGAAACCTGAGTGCTGGTAAAGCTGGACGGAATCGCTGGAAAGGCCGTCGTCCCAAGGTTAGAGGTAGCGTCATGAACCCTGTGGATCACCCCCATGGTGGTGGTGAGGGCAGAGCGCCTATCGGTAGGTCCGGTCCTGTAACACCTTGGGGTAAACCTACATTAGGTGCTAAGACCCGTAAGCGCAAAAAAGCCAGCACTAAGCTAATTATCCGTCGTCGCCGCAAATCCTCTAAACGTGGACGTGGTGGTCGTCAGTCCTAGAATTTTAGATTTTAAATTTTGGATTTTAGATTGGGTCTATTTTTAAGCTTTCAAAGTTTTTGAAGCCTAATATGGGACAGCTTAGTTATCCAAAATCCAAAATTCAGAAATTGAAAATCCAAAATCCAAAATCCAAAATTGCACTATGGGTCGTTCTTTAAAAAAAGGTCCTTTTATTGCTGATCATCTCCTCAAAAAAATTGAGAAGTTGAATGCAAAAAATGAAAAACAAGTGGTTAAAACCTGGTCGAGAGCTTCGACAATTTTACCCTTGATGGTAGGTCATACTATCGCCGTTCACAATGGACGGCAGCACGTTCCTGTATTTGTCAATGAACAAATGGTAGGTCATAAATTGGGAGAATTTGCTCCTACTCGTACCTACAGAGGTCATGGCAAAAGTGACAAAAAATCAGGGAGATAATCGCATAAATTATGGCAACTGATACTACTGAAGTGAAAGCGATCGCCCGTTATATACGCATTTCTCCCTATAAGGTGCGCCGTGTACTTGATCAAATTCGCGGGCGTTCCTACCGAGAAGCACTAATCATTCTCGAATTTATGCCCTATGGTGCTTGTGAACCAATATTAAAAGTTCTCAGAAGTGCCGCAGCTAATGCCGAGCATAATGCTGGACTAGACCGGGGTGACTTGGTAATTAGTCAAGCCTACGCTGATCAAGGTCCAGTGCTAAAACGGTTTCAACCCAGAGCGCAAGGTCGAGCTTACCAAATTCGTAAGCCAACTTGTCATATAACTGTTGCGGTTTCCGCCAGCGCTACTGCTGACTAAACAGCTATATAGGCACAAGAAAATTGCGTACAGTCAGAAATTTTAGAGGAAGCATTTGTGGGACAGAAAATTCATCCAGTCGGCTTTCGACTGGGTATAACACAAGAACACCAATCCCGTTGGTTTGCAGAACCTGACCGTTATCCAGAACTTCTACAAGAAGACTACAAACTCCGTCAATACATTGAACAAAAACTAGGTAGATACGCGCAAAATAACGCCGGTATTTCCGAAGTGAGAATCGAGCGCAAAGCCGACCAAATTGACCTAGAAGTGCGGACAGCCAGACCAGGTGTGGTTGTAGGTCGTGGTGGTCAAGGTATTGAATCATTACGGTTGGGACTGCAAGGGGCATTGGGTGGTAATCGCCAAATTCGCATTAACGTAGTCGAAATCCAACGAGTTGATGCTGATGCCTATCTAATTGCTGAATACATTGCCCAACAATTAGAACGTCGCGTTTCCTTCCGTCGAGTTGTCCGTCAAGCAATTCAACGGGCGCAAAGAGCAGGAGTACAAGGAATTAAAATCCAAGTCGGTGGTCGCCTCAACGGTGCAGAAATTGCCCGGACAGAGTGGACCCGTGAAGGCAGAGTTCCTCTCCATACCTTGCGTGCTGATATTGACTACTCTGGCTGCACAGCTAAGACAATTTACGGGATTCTCGGTATTAAGGTTTGGGTATTTAAAGGAGAAATTATTCCTGGTCAAGAACAGGCTCCCGTCCAACCAGCTAGAGAACGTGACCGTGACCGTGACCGTGACCGTGGAGACCGTGAACGCGAACCCCGTCGCCGGCAACAACAACGTCGCCGTCAACAGTTTGAAGACCGCTCTAATGAAGCCTAGTAATGGTCAAGAGGCAAGAGGCAAGAGGCAAGAGAAAAATCAATATCTCCCTATTACCTATTACCTAACAACTGACAACCGACAACTGACAAATCATGTTAAGTCCTAGAAGAACTAAATTCCGCAAACAACAACGCGGACGTATGGAAGGTCTGGCCAGCCGTGGCAGTACCCTCAACTTTGGGGACTTTGGACTCCAAGCCCAAGAACCATCTTGGATTACCTCACGGCAAATCGAGGCCTCACGTCGAGCAATGACTCGTTATATTCGCCGGGGTGGTAAAATCTGGATTCGGATTTTCCCAGACAAACCAATCACCATGCGTCCTGCTGAAACCCGGATGGGTTCTGGTAAAGGTAATCCAGAATTTTGGGTAGCCGTAGTCAAACCAGGCCGGATTATGTTTGAAATCGCTGGCGTTGCTGAAGAAATTGCCCGCGAAGCTATGCGCTTGGCTGACGCTAAGTTACCAATTAAGACCAAATTCATTGTACGCTCTCAACCACAGGAGCAGGAGTAGGTTATGCCTCTTCCCAAAATTGCGGAAGCTAGAGAACTAAATGACGAACGACTGGCTGAGGAAATTGTTGCCGTTAAAAGACAACTATTCCAGTTGCGCTTGCAAAAGGCCACCAGACAACTAGAAAAGCCTCACCAGTTCAAACACGCACGCCACCGACTCTCCCAATTGCTGACAGTAGAAGGAGAACGGAAACGGGCAGCAAGTCTTTCAGACCAAGAGCAAAAGTAGAAGATTATGGCAGTCAAAGAACGAGTTGGCTTGGTAGTGAGCGATAAAATGCAGAAAACTGTGGTAGTAGCCATAGAAAACCGCGCTCCTCACCCCAAGTACGGCAAAATCGTAGTTAAAACCCGCCGCTATAAAGTTCACGACGAAGAAAATACGTGCAAAATAGGCGACCGGGTGCGGATTCAAGAAACTAGACCCCTGAGCAAAACTAAGCGTTGGCAAGTTACGGAAATCCTG
Source organism: Dolichospermum circinale AWQC131C (assembly GCF_000426905.1). Classification (NCBI taxonomy): domain Bacteria; kingdom Bacillati; phylum Cyanobacteriota; class Cyanophyceae; order Nostocales; family Aphanizomenonaceae; genus Dolichospermum; species Dolichospermum circinale. The sequence continues at coordinate 15,381 of NZ_KE384592.1, read as the reverse complement.
AACACCAAAGCTAAAGCGTAAACAGTTGTGTTATAAAATACAACAACCCCAAAAGAGAGACCAGTTGTGATTCAACCCCAATCTTATCTGAATGTCGCAGATAATAGCGGTGCTAAGAAACTAATGTGCATCCGCGTATTAGGTGCAGGTAACCGCCGTTATGGTGGCGTAGGTGATAGAATTATCGCCGTTGTTAAAGAGTCTTCACCCAACATGGCTGTGAAAAAGTCTGATGTTGTAGAAGCAGTAATTGTACGTACACGCAAGGCTATTAATCGGGACAGTGGCATGACCATCCGTTTCGATGATAACGCGGCAGTGATTATCAACAAAGAAGGTAATCCTAGAGGAACACGGGTATTTGGTCCGGTGGCTAGAGAACTGCGCGATAAAAACTTCACTAAAATTGTTTCTCTCGCTCCGGAGGTGCTGTAATGGCAAAGCAGCCACAACCCAAAGTTTTTTATAAAATGCACGTCAAAACTGGTGACACTGTGCAAGTCATCGCCGGCAAAGACAAAGGTAAAGTTGGTGAAGTGATTAAAGCACTACCACAACTGAGCAAAGTTCTTGTCAAAGGTGTCAACATAAAAACTAAGCACGTGAAACCCCAGCAAGAAGGGGAATCAGGGCAAATAGTCACGACTGAGTACCCCATTCATAGCTCTAATGTGATGCTCTATTCTACCAAACAAAATGTTGCCAGTCGCGTCTGCTACACTTTCACCGCCGAGGGTAAGAAAGTGAGAATGCTCAAAAAAACAGGTGAGATTCTTGATAAATAGTTATTAGTTATTAGTCATTCGTCATTAGTAAACAACAACTGACAACTGACAACTGACAACTGACAAAGAACTTTCCCTGACCAAGCCCAGGGAATATAAGGACAAACACTATGGCAACCACAAGACTCAAAACCGTATATCAAGAGACAATTACTCCCAAGTTGATTAGTCAGTTTCAATACACCAATGTACATCAAGTGCCAAAGGTGACTAAGATAACTGTAAATAGAGGTTTGGGAGAAGCTGCTCAAAACGCTAAATCACTAGAGGCATCCCTCAGCGAAATTGCCCTGATTACTGGACAAAAACCCGTAGTAACACGGGCAAAGAAAGCGATCGCAGGCTTTAAAATTCGTCAAGGTATGCCCGTGGGGATTATGGTGACACTCAGAGGCGAACGGATGTACGCCTTCTTAGATCGTCTGATTAACCTCACACTACCTAGAATTAGAGACTTTCGCGGTGTCAGCCCCAAAAGCTTTGACGGCCGTGGTAACTACACTCTAGGTGTGCGCGAACAGCTAATTTTTCCAGAAGTGGAATACGACAAAATTGACCAAGTCCGAGGTTTAGATATTTCTATTATCACCACGGCAAAAACCGACGAAGAGGGCCGCGCCTTATTAAAGGAAATGGGAATGCCCTTTCGTGATCAATAAGTTCATCTAAAGAGGGAACGATGGCGGCTAACGACACAATTGCAGATATGCTAACGCGCATCCGCAATGCCAATATGGCAAAACATCAAACTACGCAAGTACCAGCTACAAAGATGACTCGGAGTATTGCCAAGGTATTGCGGGAAGAAGGCTTTATTGCGGAAGTTGAAGAAGCAGGAGAAGGGGTAAAGCGTAACCTAGTTATTTCCCTGAAATACAAAGGTAAAAATCGCCAACCATTAATTACTGCCCTCAAGCGAGTCAGTAAACCCGGTTTACGAGTTTACTCCAACAAAAAAGAATTACCAAGAGTGCTAGGCGGTATCGGTATTGCCATTATTTCTACATCCAGTGGGATTATGACTGACCGCGAAGCACGCCGCCAAAATCTAGGCGGTGAAGTGCTTTGCCACGTTTGGTAATCGTCATTGGTCATTGGTCATTGGTCAGTGGCAAAACAACGAACAACTGACAAGTGACAACTAACAACTGACAATAGACAAAGAACAAAAAATCATGTCTCGTATTGGTAAACGTCCAATTACCGTCCCCGCCAAAGTTCAAGTGGCGATTGATGGTGTCAAAGTAGTGGTAAAGGGTCCTAAAGGTGAACTTTCCCGACAACTACCTAACAATGTCATCGTCTCCCAAGAAGGAGAAACATTGCTAGTTACCCGTCGTGATGAAACCCGGACCTCTAGACAAATGCACGGTTTGAGCCGCACCCTAGTGGCCAACATGGTAGAGGGAGTATCCCAGGGTTTTCAACGTCGCTTGGAAATCCAAGGGGTCGGTTATCGCGCTCAAATTCAAGGGCGTAACCTAGTTTTAAACATGGGTTATAGCCATCAAGTCCAAATTGAACCACCAGAGGGAATTCAATTTGCGGTAGAAGGTACTACTAATGTCATAGTCAGTGGCTATGACAAGGAAATTGTCGGCAACACAGCCGCGAAAATTCGCGCCGTTCGTCCACCTGAACCCTATAAAGGCAAAGGTATTCGCTATGCCGGTGAAGTGGTCAGACGCAAAGCTGGTAAGACTGGTAAGGGTGGTAAGAAGTAAATATGAAACTTACTCGTAGAGAATCAAAACAGCGTCGTCATCGGCGCGTTCGTGGTAAGGTTAACGGTTCGGCCGAACGTCCCCGTCTGGCTATATTCCGATCTAATGAGCATATTTACGCTCAGGTGATTGATGATACCAAACAAGAAACTATAGTAGCGGCATCAACCGTAGAACCAGAATTAAAATCCAATATCGCTTCTGGTGCTAATTGTGAAGCATCAGTGCAAGTTGGTAAATTAGTAGCCGTACGCGCCCTAGAGAAAGGCATCACTAAGGTCGTTTTTGACCGGGGTGGCAACCTCTATCATGGTCGCATTAAAGCCCTAGCCGAGGCGGCACGCGAGGCTGGTTTAGATTTCTAAGTCCGTCAGTAGTCAGTAGCAACTGACAACTGACAACTGACAACTGACAACTAAAAGAGAACATTGATTATGGTAACCGGTCGTCGTAAAGCAAGCCGTGCGAAAAAAGAAGAAACCAACTGGCAAGAGCGAGTTATCCAAATCCGCCGGGTGAGTAAAGTCGTCAAAGGTGGTAAAAAACTTAGCTTCCGCGCCATTGTCGTCGTCGGTAATGAACGTGGACAAGTTGGAGTCGGAGTTGGCAAGGCCTCAGATGTAATTGGTGCAGTGAAAAAGGGTGTCGCTGATGGTAAAAAACATCTAATTGACATCCCGATCACTAAATCCAATTCTATTCCTCACCCCATTGATGGTATTGGTGGTGGAGCTAAAGTCATGATGCGTCCAGCCGCACCAGGTACAGGCGTAATTGCCGGGGGTGCTGTACGGACTGTATTGGAGTTAGCAGGAATACGTAATATTCTGGCTAAACAATTAGGTTCAAACAATCCCTTGAACAACGCTAGAGCCGCAGTTAACGCTCTATCTACCCTGCGGACATTAAGTGAAGTTGCTGAAGATCGCGGTATCGCCATTGAGAAACTCTATATTTAGTCGCCCTTTGTATCAGATTCTCAATCTCAAATCTCAAATCTAAAATCCCCAATCACAATGAGACTGAACGATGTTAAGCCTCAAAAAGGCTCGAAAAAACGCCGTAAGCGCGTAGGTAGAGGTATTTCTGCTGGACAAGGCGCTAGTGCTGGTCTAGGGATGCGTGGTCAAAAATCCCGTTCTGGGAGTGGCACAAGACCAGGTTTTGAAGGTGGTCAACAGCCATTGTACCGCCGGATACCTAAACTCAAGGGATTCCCTCTCGTTAATCGGAAGACTTACACGATCATTAATGTAGAGAAGTTAAATGGTTTACCTGCTAACTCAGAAGTAACTCTGGAATCTTTAAAAGAGGCTGGTATTTTAACCGCTGCTAAGGGTCCATTGAAAATTTTGGGAAATGGGGAATTAAATGTTCCTCTCCAGGTAAAAGCCGCTGCTTTCACAGGCCAAGCTCGTACCAAAATTGAAGCTGCTGGTGGGAGTTGTGATAGCGTATCGTGGCGTAAAGCCACAGCTGCATAAAAGATGAAGGATGTGGGATGAAGTACAAAAGATCAAACACCTCATACTTCACACCTCATACTTCACACCTCATACTTAAAAGGTAAAACTCTATGATCAGTCGAGACAAAGCCCCAACGGCTCAAGAAACTTTTATGCAAATGGCGCAAGCAGCCGGACTGAGAGGTAGGCTGCTTGTTACCGTAGGTATTTTAATTTTAGTTCGTCTGGGCATCTTTTTACCTGTACCAGGAATTGATAGACCTAAGTTTGCTGAAGCTATATCGGGCAATAATTCCATCTTCGGCTTGTTGGATATATTCTCTGGACGAGGACTCTCTACTTTGGGGGTCTTTGCTTTGGGGATTTTGCCCTTTATTAATGCTTCCATTATCATCCAATTGCTCACCGCCGCTCTGCCCTCTTTAGAAAATTTACAGAAAAATGAAGGGGAAGCAGGTCGGCGGAAAATATCACAAATTACCCGCTATGTGACTGTAGGTTGGGCAATTATTCAAAGTGTGGCTTTTTCGGCATTATTCCTCCAACAATTCGCCCTCAACCCAGGTCCGATATTTGTGGCAGAAACGGCAATTGCTCTCACTGCTGGTTCAATGTTCGTGATGTGGGCATCAGAACTAATTACGGAACGGGGTATTGGTAATGGTGCATCTTTGCTGATTTTTGTCAACATTGTTGCTTCTTTACCCAAGGCTCTCGGTGATACCATTGACTTGGTACAGGTGGGTGGACGGGAAATTGTCGGCCGTGTCATTGTTCTTGTACTAGTTTTTATGCTCACTATTGTGGGTATTGTGTTCGTACAAGAGGGTATGCGCCGCATCCCTATTATTTCTGCCCGTCGTCAAGTGGGTAGAAAGGTTTTAGCAGAACAGCGCAGTTATTTACCCCTACGTCTTAATTCTGGGGGGGTAATGCCAATTATTTTCGCAGCAGCAATCCTAAGTTTGCCGCTTTTAATCGCCAATTTTACTAAAAATCCCGAATTAGCAAACATTGTTAATACTTACCTGAGTCCTGGTGGTTCTGCACCTTGGGTATATGCCCTCGTTTACTTAATTTCCATTGTTTTCTTTAGTTACTTCTACTCTTCGTTGATTCTCAACCCTGTAGATGTGGCTCAGAATTTGAAAAAAATGGGTTCTAGCATTCCCGGTATTCGTCCCGGTAAGGCTACTAGTGAGTATATTGAACGGGTGACAAATCGCCTCACTTTTTTAGGTGCTATCTTTTTGGGTTTGGTGGCAATTATTCCTACCGCAGTGGAAAGTGCTTTGAAAGTACCAACTTTTAAGGGGCTAGGTGCAACATCTTTGTTAATCTTGGTCGGCGTGGCAATTGATACTGCTAAACAAATTCAAACTTATGTTATATCTCAGCGATATGAAGGAATGGTGAAACAATAGTGACGCGATTAATCTTCTTGGGACCACCGGGAGCAGGTAAAGGAACTCAAGCTAAAATCTTGGCTGAATTTTTACAGATTCCCCATATTTCTACAGGTGACATTTTACGCCAAGCTATTCAGGAGAAAACAGATTTGGGTATCCAAGCCCAAGCTTATATGGATAAAGGCGAATTAGTCCCCGATAAATTAGTAGAAGATATGGTTGAGGAACGTCTGAAAAAATCAGATACTAAATCAGGTTGGATTTTAGACGGCTTTCCCCGTAAAGTTACACAGGCAGAGTTTTTGGCCAAATTACTCGAAAATTTAGGACAGGGTGGTGAAAAAGTAGTCAATCTGGATGCACCAGATGAAATTGTTGTGGGTCGCTTACTCGGACGCGGACGCAAAGATGATACTCAGGAGGTGATTCGTCGCCGCCTAGAGGTTTATCGTGATGATACTGCACCCTTGATTAATTACTACAGCCAGCGGGAAAAAATCCTCACCGTCAACGGTAATCAGTCCCAAGAAGAAGTTTTTTCTGCCTTGAAGAATATCATAGCTGCTTAGAGGCAATCAGGGGCTGGAGCGGTAGCGATAAAAAACCCAATTTTTTTAGCCTATTATCTCTCCCCTATCTTCCAAGCCAGGCGCAAGTCAATTTTAGCTAAGATATATTAATAAACCTGTTGATATTTTTCTCTAACTGTGTTCTCTATGCCCATGCTACAAGAACAATAGGAGATTGTTGAGTTGAGGAAAAAACTTGTCTAAGCAAGATCTAATTGAAATGGAAGGGACTGTCACCGAATCTTTGCCTAATGCAATGTTTCGTGTTGACTTAGATAACGGCTTTAATGTCCTAGCACACATTTCTGGGAAAATTCGCCGTAATTACATTAAGATCTTACCTGGCGATCGCGTCAAAGTTGAATTAACGCCCTACGACTTAACCAAAGGTAGAATCACCTATCGTCTGCGGAAGAAATAAATCTATGTCGAGAATTCTACCATAAATCAATTGGTCTTTTTCTAGTTACATAACTGAAATATTTCTTCTAGAAATGCTATAATCTACTATTTGGAGTCAAATTTAAAAGGCATGAAAGTCAGAGCCTCAGTTAAGAAGATTTGTGAGAAATGTAGCGTGATCAAGCGTCGTGGTCGCGTTATGGTGATTTGTGAAAATCCCAAACACAAACAACGTCAGGGATAGATCCAAATCTATCAAAGTTGAAAACGGGACTAAAGGCTTGAGGCCAGATCACGTTTTACTAACTGCAATTACGAAAACAATAGGGAGAAATTCATTGTGGCACGCATTGCCGGAGTAGACCTTCCCCGCGATAAGCGCGTTGAAATCGGTCTAACATACATTTACGGAATTGGTTTAACTAGATCACATCAAATTCTCGCGGCTACTGGTGTAAATCCAGATACCCGCGTCAAAGACCTAAGTGATGCTGATGTCACAGCCCTCAGAGGCGAAATCGAAAGCAACTATCAAGTTGAAGGGGATTTACGTCGTTTAGAAGGGCTAAATATTAAGCGTCTAGTTGATATCGGCTGTTACAGAGGTCGTAGACACCGCATGGGCTTACCTGTACGGGGACAAAGAACTCGGACCAACGCCAGAACCAGACGTGGTAGAAGACAGACAGTTGCTGGGAAGAAAAAAGCTCCTGGTAAATAATTTTTCTGAACTTGCGGCTATGGGCAAGTTGTACCTTAAATTTACTCAACAAATATGGCCAGACAACCAACCAAAAAAACCGGGAGCAAAAAACAGAAACGGAACGTTCCCAACGGCATTGCCTACATTCAATCTACTTTCAACAATAGCATTGTCACGATTACCGATCAAAAAGGAGATGTCATCTCCTGGGCAAGTGCTGGTTCTAGTGGATTTAAAGGGGCAAAAAAAGGAACTCCCTTTGCGGCACAAACCGCTGCTGAAAGCGCGGCTAGACGAGCCACAGACCAAGGAATGCGGCAAATCGAAGTTATGGTTAGTGGACCTGGTGCCGGCAGAGAAACTGCTATTCGGGCGCTCCAAGGTGCAGGACTGGAAATTACACTCATTCGGGATATTACCCCAATTCCCCACAACGGTTGCCGTCCACCCAAGCGCCGTCGAGTTTAAACAAAACTATTTTGGCACGAAAGCCTGTAGGTTGAAGCTCGGGAAAATAATCAGCAATACCCTGTATGGCTGGTAATTTTGAACTATTTTCCCCAAGGGAGTACCTATGCAATTTAGACCCATGGGGTAAATAAGTTCGCGTCAAAAAGCGATAATCAGCTTTTCCCCCAGGTTGATCAACTTTGTGGAAACCAAAAACAATACCTGTAGGCTAAATTAAGATATCAAATTTAGGCGATAATTGCCAACCGTCAATTGTCAACTGGAAAACGAGGCAATTAATTTACCTTCTAGCAGCACCTTAAAAAGGGAGGCTACTCCATGGCGCAGTTTCAAATTGAATGTGTAGAATCTAATGCTGAGGAAAGTCGGAGCTATTACAGCAAGTTTGTTCTCGAACCTCTAGAGCGAGGACAAGGAACAACTGTTGGTAATGCGTTGCGACGGGTGTTACTTTCTAATTTAGAAGGAACATCAGTAACAGCAGTGAGAATTGCTGGTGTCACTCATGAGTTTGCAACAGTTCCGGGTGTACGGGAAGATGTACTGGAAATTCTCATGCGAATGAAGGATGTCATTCTCAAGAGTTATTCCGCTCAACCCCAAATTGGTCGCTTAGTCGTGAATGGACCTGCTACGGTAACGGTGGCACATTTCGACTTACCTAGCGAAGTAGAAGTGATTGACCCAACCCAGTATATCGCCACCGTCGCTGAAGGTGGAAAACTGGAAATGGAATTTCGCATTGAGAGAGGCAAAGGTTATCGCACTGTAGAACGAGGCAGAGAAGAAGCCACATCTTTGGATTTTCTGCAAATTGACTCAGTGTTTATGCCTGTACGGAAGGTCAACTATAGTGTGGAAGAAGCTCGTGGCGATGGTTCTTTGAAAGACCGACTCCTGTTGGAGGTATGGACTAATGGTAGCATCTCTCCCCAAGAGGCACTATCATCAGCCGCCGGTATTTTGGTAGATTTATTCAACCCTTTGAAAGATATCTCCCTAGAACTAACGGATATAGGTTCAGACTACCCAGATGACCCCACAGCCCAAATCCCAATTGAAGAGTTACAGTTGTCTGTAAGAGCTTACAACTGTCTAAAACGCGCCCAAGTCAATTCTGTAGCGGACTTATTGGATTATACCCAAGAAGACCTTTTAGAAATCAAAAACTTTGGTCAAAAGTCAGCAGAAGAAGTAGTAGAAGCTCTACAGCGACGCTTGGGTATTACCCTGGCTCCAGAAAGAAGCTCCAAAAGTAGCTAAAGCAAAACTCAATAAATAAAACTTCATTAGTGCATTATTATGCGTCATCGTTGCCGAGTAAAACAACTTAGTAAGCCAGCAGACCAACGTCGCGCTCTCCTCAGAGCTTTGACAACAGAGTTGGTACGCCATGGTCGGATTACTACAACTTTAATCAGAGCTAAAGTTGTCCGCAGTAAGGTAGATAAAATGATCACTTTAGCAAAAGATGGTTCTCTAGCAGCCCGTCGTGAAGCTTTAGGTTATATCTACGACAAAACCCTGGTTCATGCACTATTCGAGCAAGCTCCTACTCGGTATGCTAACCGTCAAGGAGGCTATACTCGTATTCTCCATACCGTACCCCGTCGCGGTGATCATGCTCAAATGGCGATTATTGAACTAGTTTAAGGTTATTGGTTATTAGTCATTGGTCATTGGTCATTAGTCAGTAGCCAAGAAAAACCACTGACAACTGACAATTGACAACTGACAACTGACAACTGACAAACAACTATGTTAGAAAGCCGCCAGCATTATCCCACTCAGCGAGTAGCCTTAGTTATTCAGTATCTAGGTACTCATTTTCACGGCTGGCAAAGACAAAAAGGACAGCGCACTGTCCAAGAAGAGATAGAAACAGCTATAGCTACTGTTTTAGGGTATCATGTAGCACTCCACGGCGCAGGTAGAACTGATTCTGGAGTCCATGCCGCCGCTCAAGTCGCTCATTTTCAAGCTACAGGTTTAATTCCCGCACATAAGTGGGCAAAAGTTATTAACAGCTATTTGCCCCCGGATGTATTGATTAGGGCATCAGCAGCTGTAAGTGAAAGTTGGCACGCTCGTTTTAGCGCAGTTTACCGACGATATCGCTACACGATATACACCGAAGAATTACCGAATTTATTCGTAAAACCCTTCAGTTGGCATTATTATTATGCAGCCTTAGATGAATCCTTAATGACATCTGCCCTCCAACCACTGCTGGGAAAACACCATTTATCTGCCTTTGAGCGGGCTGGGTCGGTGCGATCGCATTCCTGGGTAGAAATACAAGCAGTAGAATGTCGTCGTAGCGAATCCTTTATCCATATTGAAATTCAAGCGAATGGATTTTTATATGGCATGGTAAGGCTGTTAATAGGCATGATAGTAGAAGTAGGTTCTAGACAACGGACAGTAGAGAATTTCACCGAAATTTGGCAACAAGAACGGCGAGAAGAAGTGAAATATTCTGCACCCGCTCACGGACTATGCTTATTGAGAGTCGGTTATCCCGATTTTCCCTTTCCACCAAAAATATGGTATGACACCCAACCATACTTAGTCATGAATAATGACAACTGACAACTGACAAAGGACAAAGGACAAAAAATGAGTAGTAAAACCTACCTTCCCCCTCAAGCATCTCTTGAGCGTGATTGGTACTTAGTAGACGCTACAGATAAGCGTCTGGGAAGACTAGCCAGCGAAGTCGCTATGATTCTCAGAGGGAAGAAAAAAGCCGAATATACTCCCCATTTAGATACAGGGGATTTTGTGATTATTATCAATGCTGAGAAAGTAGCAGTTACAGGTAAAAAGCGCACCCAAAAACTTTACCGTCGTCATTCTGGCCGTCCCGGTGGCATGAAAACAGAAACCTTCGCTAAGTTGCAACAGCGCTTACCAGAAAGAATCCTCGAACACGCCATTAAGGGTATGTTACCTAAAAACAGTTTGGGCAAACAATTATTTACCAAACTAAAAGTCTATGCCGGACCTACCCACCCTCATGCAGCACAACAACCTAAAGAAATCACCATTAGTACAATTCCTGGAGAAAATTAATGCAGGTAGCAGAAGTTAATAGCGGTCGCGCCGTTTACTGGGGTACTGGTCGTCGTAAATCATCAGTCGCCAGAGTTCGTCTAGTTCCTGGTGCGGGTAAAATGACTGTTAATGGTAAGGATGGAGAATTGTATTTCCAATTCAATCAGAACTATTTAGGAGCTATTAAAGCACCTTTAGAAACATTGGGGTTGGAAAATGAATACGACATCGTTGTTAAAGCTGAAGGTGGTGGCTTAACTGGACAAGCTGATTCTATCCGTCTAGGAGTAGCCCGTGCTTTATGTGAGCTTGACCCGGATAACCGTTCACCTCTGAAAACAGAAGGGTATTTAACTCGTGACCCACGAGCTAAAGAACGGAAGAAATACGGTTTACATAAAGCCCGCAAAGCACCTCAATACTCCAAACGTTAATCACTTTTGGATTTTGGATTTGGGGTTTTTCTCCACCAGCGCAGCAATATATATTGTCTATGAGGGGATAATAGAGATATATAATAGCAAGGCATAGTCTAAGTCCTGGGATTTATCTCACAATCTAAAATCTAAAGTGTCAAAATTTATATAGATTCACAAGACAAAAAACAATGGCTAAACCTGATATTCACCCTCAATGGTATCCAGACGCTAAAGTCTACTGTAATGGTCAAGTAGTTATGACCATTGGCTCTACTAAGCCTGAACTCCACGTAGATGTTTGGTCTGGAAATCACCCCTTTTACACTGGTACTCAGAAAATGATTGATACTGAAGGCCGTGTAGAACGCTTTCTCCGTAAATATGGTATGTCCAGCGCTCAAACTGGTGACGATAATCAAAAGTAGCGGGTTGGCTATAGCTGTTTAAGCGAGTGCATGGCGGAAGCCATAGACGACCCCGCACAGCGCTGGGTCGCTTCTCATTTTATGCTTGAGCCAACTTGTTATTTTTTAGGAGCATTTATAGTCATCATGGCAGAATTATACTTACTGGAGAAACTTAAATCCGTTGAACAAACCTTTAATGAATTAACACGCCGTTTAGCTGATCCTGATACCGCTAGTAATCCTGATGAGTATCAAAAAATTGCTAAGTCTCGTTCTTCTTTGGAAGAGGTAGTTAATACCTATGAAACTTGGAAAACAGCCCAGGATGAATTGGTAGGGTCCCGTCAAATACTCAAAGAGTCTAATAGTGACCCAGAGTTGCATGAAATGGCCGCATTGGAAGTTAGCGAACTAGAAGAAAAGCTAGAATATTTAGAAAGTCGCTTAAAGGTATTGCTGTTACCCCGTGACCCCAACGATGATAAAAACATTATGTTGGAAATCCGCGCTGGTACGGGTGGTGACGAAGCAAGTATCTGGGCAGGAGATTTGATGCGAATGTATTCCCGGTATGCTGATACCCAAGGTTGGAAGGTGAAGTTAGTCAGCGAGTCCTTTGGGGAAATGGGCGGTTATAAAGAGGTAATTCTAGAAATTCAAGGTGATAGTGTTTATAGTAAACTCAAGTTTGAATCTGGTGTACATCGTGTACAGCGCGTACCAGCAACGGAATCTGGGGGAAGGGTTCACACTTCTACCGCTACTATAGCGATTATGCCGGAAGTGGATGAAGTGGAAGTCCATATTGATCCGAAAGATATTGAAATGAGTACAGCCCGTTCTGGTGGTGCGGGTGGACAAAACGTGAATAAGGTGGAAACAGCCGCTGACTTATTTCACAAACCTACAGGTATTCGTATTTTCTGTACAGAAGAACGTAGTCAGTTACAGAATAAAGAACGGGCGATGCAAATTCTCCGGGCTAAATTGTATGAATTAAAACTGCGAGAACAACAGGATGCTGTAACTTCCATGCGGAGATCCCAAGTAGGTACAGGTTCTCGTTCGGAAAAGATTCGTACCTACAATTATAAAGATAATCGGGTGACTGACCACCGTTTAGGTCAAAATTTTGGCCTTAATCCTGTCTTGGAGGGTGATATAGAAACCGTGATACAGTCTTGTATATCTCAAGACCAACAAGAACGGTTAGCAGAATTAGCCGCCTCCGGTTCTAGCAGCTAACTATCACAGGAAACAGGAAAAATAGATACTTAACTGTTCTCAGGTTTAAGGGCTAAATACCTTAAACCACTTATTTAAAACTGTATTAATTGTTTGTTTAATTTGATGGTTGCGATTCCATCTTTGAAAAGCGATTTCGTAATCTTCACCTTTAGTTTGAAAAGTATTCCAAATATCTAAAGATATGGCTAATGCAGAAGCGACTAAGATATAAACTGACCAAGAAATACCGCCACTTAGGGAATCCATGGCTAGGAAAAAAATGTTAATAATTGCGTAATTTCCGAGACGTTTTTTCAATTTACTGCGACGATAAAGATTAAAAGCTTGACGCTGTTCGACTTCGCTTTGTTTAACCAACCAATCTCGTTCCGCTTGTTGGAGATTATCAGGTGATATTTGTAACTCTTTAGCAATTTCCAATATCTGTTGATAGGAAAATTCTTGATTATTTTCATTGACTTGACGAGAAATCGCTAATTGTAGGATTTGCTGTACATCCTCTTGAGTATAGGAACGCAGGGTATGAGAATTAAATTCTGTCATAATTCTTGCTCAAATAAACGTTTTCATAGAGAACCACACTACCATCAGCAATATTGGTACTACTTCCAGGTTAGCAAATTTAAATCTATTCTGGTTTAGTTCTTTCCTGTGTGTTCTAGAGTGCTATTTGTGGTTAGATGAAGATTTGAAGAATAATTAACCGCAGATTAACGCAGATGAACACTGATGAATTTATAATTTTGTACAGTTTTGTATAAAATTGGCTTGAGATAACTCCATAAACAAGATGAACTACTTGCAGCAGATTAATCACTGACGATATAGTTCATCGTTGTATTGCCTTTTTCCAATTACCAATTACCCATTACCAGCCTCAACAGATATGATAAGTGTTCAACCGGACATGATATAACAGCAATACCCAGTTAAATTACCAAGAATTTAAAAAATTCCATCCTTCTTTTTCTCCTGTTTCGGGTATTTCTCCTGTTTCGGGTGTGTTCATATTTTCATCTTCAATTAAATGATTATATGCTCCCGAATCAACCCATTTTAATAATTCACCAGTTCGCATCACTAACCAAGAAAGATGAGATTCTGAATAGCTTAATATTTTCGTAACTTGATCTAGATTATCAACACTATTAGCAGTAAATTCGCGGGATTGAATCAGGAAATCTTCGATGACATTAGGGGTTAAATACTCTTCTGGTAAACCCGCAAGTTTCATTAATGCGGTAGTTGCAACATCAATATTTTGACAAGCTAATAAACCTGCACGGTCTGCTGTAAATTTTGCCATCATTACCCAATTATATAACGCTAATTCCACACCACTAGCGATTAATCCTCCTAATCCTAATGTGGTACTACTTAACCATACTTTCAATGCCGGCATGACAATTGATATTTGATGATAAATCATATGTTGACTTTTAATTCTAGCAATTTCGTATCCAAAAATAAATAGTAATTCATCATAGTTTAACCATTCCATTGCTTCAATATTAATCCCAATAATAGGTTTTTCTACGCCAATAATATAGGTTTTAATATGTCCTGTGCCTCGAAACAAATACAGTTCAGGAATAGTCGTCACATCTAGAATTTGACAAGCTTCTAACAATGGTTGATATAATTGAGGAAAATTCCGAGGTGTAACTCTGATTTCACTAGCAATACTTTGTAATCTCAGTAAACGATCAATACCATATTCATTGACTTTTTTCAGTAAAGGAGAAATACCGGGCATATTTTGTAAAGAAGCCAAAGCTTTCCGATCAAAAGGGTGTTCGTAAACTGTAGAACTGATTCCAGTTAATATTTTTCTGGTCATAGATAGTGAGTTAATTTGGTAATATTATTAATATAATTAAATTATATAGCTACTCTAGACGAAAGTTAAAAAAATCCCCTTCAAAATCCAAATATATTCGTAGGTTGGGTTGAGTAATGAAACCCAACATTTTTGAGTTCTCATCTAAATGTTTTGTTGCTCATGTATATTTTACATACTATACTCTGTAAAAATTTTTAGCCAGAATTTCTTCTATTCTAACTTGACTTTGTGATTTTACCAGAGCGATCGCTTCTAAAAAAATCCCTTCTAAAAAAACTCTGATCATCTCCAAAAATTCTCAGAAGCATTCACAGCAGTTCCTATCCCAGTAGCCATTAACTCCAAGTCTCATCACAACCTGCTAAATACGTTCATTGCTTACCTTAATGAACTTGAGTATATTGAAAGTAATTTACATAGAGACAGTAATAATCCACTACCTTAGAAATATTTAGCTAAATTTTACACATTATAAGCGCTAGTGATATCTTTTCATAAATCATCATAATTGTGCCATAAAAATCTATCTAAAGATAGATGACAATAGTTGTTTTGTTTTTTGGTGCCAAAATTACTTATCAACTCATGAAGTAATGTTAATTTACATGAATTAAGTACCTAAATGAATACACCTTTAGGTAGAATTAAGAGTGTCAGG
>NZ_KE384592.1:0-210 GCF_000426905.1 Dolichospermum circinale AWQC131C | reverse complement strand
TTCATAAAATGACGGCAGGTTATTTTCATGTCAAGCTCTACTAAAACGGTCGTTTTCATTGATCCGAGTGTTCAAGATTATCAAAATCTAGTTAATCAGGTTAAACCTGGTACACTGTTGTTTCTTCTCAACGGCAACCAGAATGGCATTCAGCAAATCACTCAGAATTTATCAGGACTGACAAACATTGATAGCGTTCAGATTATTTCT
>NZ_APIY01000460.1:0-708 GCF_000426905.1 Dolichospermum circinale AWQC131C | reverse complement strand
AGGCGATCGCTCCGCTCGGATTAGGCATCGCA
Organism: Dolichospermum circinale AWQC131C; assembly: GCF_000426905.1. Taxonomy (NCBI): domain Bacteria; kingdom Bacillati; phylum Cyanobacteriota; class Cyanophyceae; order Nostocales; family Aphanizomenonaceae; genus Dolichospermum; species Dolichospermum circinale. The sequence continues at coordinate 676 of NZ_APIY01000460.1, read as the reverse complement.
ACTAAATATATAATGTGATTATGAAAACCGATAAACTTTTTTACCGACTATTTTTATCTCAACCAGGTTTAATTGCCGAATTAATCCCAGAAATCCCCAGAGATTGCGAATTTACCTATAGTGCGCCCGGAGTCAAAGAGAAAGGATTTGAACTAGATGGACTATTAACACCTCTTGCCAAAGATCTGGGTTTACCTCTGGTATTTCTAGAAGCCCAGATGCAGGGAGATCCAAGATTTTATGGGCGGTATTTAGCAGAAATTTTTCTGTATTTATATCAATACAACGTCAACCAACCTTGGTACGGATTATTAATTTTACGCAATCGGCATGAAGATCTAGGCTCGGATATTCCCTACCAATTTTTGTTAAAGAGTCAAGTCAAACGACTTTATCTCGAAGATTTGTTACCGTTAACAGATTTGAGTCCAAATTTAGCATTACTGAAGTTACTTATTGTAGATAAACAAGATACAGCAACGTTGGCACAGGCAATTATTAATAGTGCGGAAACAGAGGAAGAATTTCGGCGACTATTGGATTTAGTAGAAGCTATACTTGTGAATAAATTCCCACAACTTGGTACAAAGGAGATTTTGCAAATGCTAAACCTGAAAACAGTAGATGTAACCCAAACACGGTTTTATCAGGAAGTGTTTCAAGAAGGGCAGCAAGA
>NZ_APIY01000459.1:0-747 GCF_000426905.1 Dolichospermum circinale AWQC131C | reverse complement strand
TGAAATCATCCGTGATTATTGTGTATCTTAATGTCTCATTCTTAAGTTAAATGACTATAACTGGTAATGCGATCGCTATTTCCTGTGTTTATACTATGATAGATTCTGTAATTAATGCCATAAAAACTCCCTAATTATGAATTATCTCTATCTTCACGGTTTCGCTTCTGGTCCTAAGTCAAAAAAAGCCCAAGATATTCAACAAAGATTATCACAACTCCAAATATCAATGTCTATTCCTGACTTAAATACAGGTGGATTTTCTGATTTAACTATAACTCGACAAATTCAACAAGTTACTACTAATTTTCCTCCAGATTCTCAACCTGTTACCCTGATTGGTTCTAGTTTAGGAGGTTTGATATCTGCTCACATAGCACAAGAATATTTACAAGTAAAACGACTAATTTTATTAGCACCAGCTTTCGGTTTTTTATCCCATTGGTTACCAAAATTAGGAACAGGATTAAAATTATGGGAATTAACAAAATATATGATGATTTACCATTATGGCTATCAAGAATTACTCCCTCTACATTATAATTTTGTTAAGGATGCTCACCAATATTCAGAAGATTTATTACAACGTCCCCTCCCGACCTTGATTTTACATGGTAAATATGATAAAGTAATCCCTGTGGAGGCTAGTCGCTCTTTTTCTAATTCCCGTTCTTGGGTAGAATTAAAAGAGCTTGTCCTAAGTTGACAATTTAATAGACAAACCTGTACACTCATAGACAAACCTAT
>NZ_KE384591.1:365-839 GCF_000426905.1 Dolichospermum circinale AWQC131C | reverse complement strand
CTCATACTAGAAAAAACCAGCTAATTGTCCTACCAAATGGTAAAGATATTGTAGATGTAAAGGGTGGTAAACCAGGTCCACAAAGTGATATCAGCTTATTTCGTGACACCTCCCAGGAATTTGAGACCAAACAAAGGTTTAATGGGGATAAAGCTTATGAAGGAGAAAAGTCAATTAATATGAGTGTGGAAGGATTATATGGTTATTTAACAACTGGTTCAGTTCCCGAACCATATACCTTAATTTCTGATATTTATAGTTTAGCTGCTGGAAATTGGCTATTTTGGAAAAATGGCAATACTACGAAAAAACAGTATTGGCAAATAAATTTTACTCCAGAAGCAATTTCTCCTCCAGAGGCGGAAGAAATAGTCCGTAAAGCTTTATTAGATTCCATTCAACATCATTTTATTAGTGATGTACCTGTGGGAATTTTTCTCAGTGGTGGTATTGACTCTACAACTATTCTCGCTT
>NZ_KE384591.1:0-355 GCF_000426905.1 Dolichospermum circinale AWQC131C | reverse complement strand
TAGCAACTCAAACTCAAAAATCTCAATTATCTACCTACTCCATAGCTTTTGCTGAGTCAGAATTCAATGAAGGGGAATTGGCTCAAAAAATCGCTAATCATTTTGGTGCAAAACACACAGAATATCAAGTTACATCATCCTTTGCTAAGAGCATATTACCCGATTTCCTCGCAGCAATTGATCAACCAAGTATTGATGGCTTTAATACATTTTGTGTCTCTAAATTTGCCCATGACCATAACATGAAAGTAGTATTATCAGGTTTGGGTGGAGATGAAATTTTTGGTGGCTATAAATCATTTCAAAAAGTTCCTCAAATGGTAAAATGGAGTAAAAAACTAAATACATTACCTTT
>NZ_APIY01000455.1:0-858 GCF_000426905.1 Dolichospermum circinale AWQC131C | reverse complement strand
GGCGTTGCTGAATTAGGGTATGATTAGGGGAAGGAGCGATAGCGAAGCGCTGACTTGTCAGTTCGCTAAAAACTAATACCAAAGAGAATCAAATATTATGCAGTGTCCTGAATGTAAGTCAACTCATATAAATAAAAATGGTCATAAAAAAGGGAAACAGAACTATATTTGTGTAAACTGTGGTCGACAATTTATAGACTCTTATGAAAACCAGAGAGGTTACTCTGAAGAAATCAAAAAAGAATGTCTAAAAATGTATGTTAATGGCATGGGATTTAGAGGAATTGAAAGAGTGAAAAATGTGCATCATACAACAATTATTAATTGGGTTAAACAAGTAGGAAAACTGTTGCCAGATTATTATGATCCTGAAACAATTCCTGATGTTGGGGAATTAGATGAATTAGAAACTTTTGTGGGGTCAAAAAAAACAAAGTTTGGCTCTGGACGGCTGTAGACCACTTTAAACAGGGCATTTTAGCATGGGTTTTAGGAGATCATAGTGGCGAAACTTTTGCTCCATTATGGGAACTTGTCGCTCAATGGAAATGCTATTTTTATGTAACAGATGGATGGAAAGTTTATCCAAATTTTATTCCCGATGGTGAGCAAATTATCAGCAAAATCTACATGACTAGAGTAGAAGGTGAAAATACAAGATTAAGACATTATTTGGCCAGGTTACATCGAAAAACTCTTTGTTATTCTAAATCTGAGGAAATGCTCCGATATTCTATTCAATTATTAATTCACTATCTCAAATTTGCAGATGTGCCAACGCCTTATCCAAATAATAGGAATTATTATCCTGTTTAGCGATCGCTCCTTTCCTTTATCATACCCTAATTCAGCAATGCC
>NZ_APIY01000454.1:0-941 GCF_000426905.1 Dolichospermum circinale AWQC131C | reverse complement strand
TATAGTAGTTTAACTTAAGAATGAGACAAAAAGAGTATAAGATTGAAGAGAGAAGGTATGGGAGTAGAAATCATGGCTTATAGTTTAGATTTAAGACAAAAAGTAATAGATTATATAGAAAATGGTGGTAGAGTAACCAAAGCGGCGCAAGTGTTTGGAATAGGAAGAGCGTCAATATACAGATGGCTGGAGAGAAAGGAATTGGCAGCAACAAAGGTAAAATATCGTCAGCGATCGCTAGATATAAGAGAATTGTCAAAAGATATACAAGAAAATCCAGAAGCTAGATTAAAACAGAGAGCCGAAAAATTCGGCGTAAGTACAACTGCAATTTTTAAGGCACTCAAAAAAATGAAAATAACCAGAAAAAAAAAGAACTACGTTATAGAGAAAGAAGTAGAAAAGAAAGGATAAAATATTATCAGGATTTACGAAAATTAATCAAAATATATGGGAGTAAAAGTTTAGTATTCGTTGATGAGTCAGGATTTGAAGAATCTCCAGATTGTATTTATGCTTGGTCAAAAAGAGGGAAAAAGGTTTATGGAGATAGGCAAGGAAAGAGAGGAAAAAGAGAAAACTTAGTCGCAGGTAGAAGAAAAGGAAAAAAAGATTTAATCGCACCAATGATATTCACGGGAAGTTTGAATGCAGAAGGTTTTGAAGGCTGGTTATCAATATATTTATTACCATCATTAACCATCACATCAGTTTTGATTATGGATAATGCACCAATTCATCGAAAAACAGTGATTAAACAAATAGTTGAAGATGCAGGTCATCATGTCATATTCCTCCCTAAGTATTCTCCTGATTTGAACGATATTGAGCATGATTTTAGTGCCTTAAAGAGAGCCAGAATGTATGCTCCTTCAAATACACCCTTAGATGAAATCATCCGTGATTATTGTGTATCTTAATGTCTCATTCTTAAGTTAAAT
>NZ_APIY01000453.1:0-966 GCF_000426905.1 Dolichospermum circinale AWQC131C | reverse complement strand
TACAGCACTTCCCGGTGTTATGAGGTACAGTAACAACAATTAGTGAACCAATTTTTTAAATGTTGAGGATTCATCAAATCGAGAGCAACAGAAATAACTTTATCAACCATTTCAGTGGTAGTTGGAGAAAAAGTACGTAAAAAAGATTTGAGTTGTGACCACCATAACTCAATGGGGTTAAAATCAGGAGAGTATGGAGATAAACAAATAACTTTCGCACCTACAGATTCAATCATTGGTTTAATTGATGCTAGTTTATGTGCAGGTAAGTTATCCATAATTACTACTGCTCCCGTCCATAATTGAGGTACTAAAAACTTTTCAATAAATACTTCAAATGCCTTGCTATCCATTGAGTTATTCATCGTCATTAATGCCACTACTTTTTTAATACTGATTGCTCCAATTACTGTAACTTTTGTACCACGATAAAATGGTTTCATTTCGTATACTCTTGTTCCCTTCTGAGAACGTGCATGAGTTCTGGTTAAACCCAGTATTACCCCTGTTTCATCCAAAAATACCAAGTTTTCTGGATCTATATCCCTTACCTTTTCCCAGTATTCTGTCCTTAATTTTTGGACTCTTTCTGTTCCTGCTTGGCTACTTTGCAATGTTTTTTTTTGCGATTTAATCCCAATTTTTGTAAGGAGCGACACATTGCAGTCCGACTCACCCAATTACCTGTCTTTAATGCAAATAATTCACATAGTTCCACTATTGTTGCATCCTGATTCTCTGACACCAGTTTCCTTAACTCTAATTCCGCATTTGCTAGATGACTAAATCTTGGCTTACCCGGTTTTAATGGTTGTAGATTGCCATCACTTTGTTGTTGCTTTACCAGCTTTTGTACTAGACTTTTACTAACTGCAAATCTGATTGCCACTTGACGAATTGATATTTTTTCCTCAATATGGGCTGCAACTATTTTTTCTCGGATATCCACTGAATATGCTTTCATGA
>NZ_APIY01000452.1:0-993 GCF_000426905.1 Dolichospermum circinale AWQC131C | reverse complement strand
ATGTCCAAAGTATTTGTTTTAGATACCAACTTCACGCCATTAAACCCAATTCATTCAGCACAAGCTAGACAACTACTAAGAACCAAAAAAGCAGCAATATTTAGACAGTTTCCGTTCACAATTATTCTCAAAAAATCCCGTCCTGACTCCCCAGTATCGTTGCTAAGGCTAAAGATTGATCCTGGTGCAAAATTCACGGGAATGGCATTAGTTAACGATTCAACTGGCGAGGTTGTATTTGCTGCTGAATTAAAACATAGAGGCTTTGCAATTAGAGATGCTTTAACTTCTAGAAGGCAATTAAGACGTTCTAGACGTGCCAGAAAAACTCGTTACAGACAACCAAGGTTTTTGAATAGAACCCGTCCAGAAGGATGGTTAGCACCGAGCCTACACAGTCGGGTTGATAATATTAAAACTTGGGTTGAAAGATTGCGTAAACTCGCACCAATTGAGGCTATTAGCCAAGAATTAGTCAGGTTTGATATGCAGTTAATAGCTAATCCTGATATTCAAGGACAGGAATATCAACAGGGAACTTTAGCTGGTTACGAAACCAGAGAATACTTACTAGAAAAGTGGGGTAGACAATGTGCTTACTGTGGAGTAAAAGACGTTCCTTTTCAAATAGAACATATTCATCCACGGGCCAAAGGTGGTAGTAATTCAATTACAAATCTCACTTTAAGTTGTGAAAAGTGTAACACCAAAAAGGGAACGAAAGACATTAAAGATTTTCTCAAAAAAGACCTTTCAAAGTTAGAAAAAATCTTGAAGCAAGCTAAAAGACCACTGGCTGATGCAGCCGCAGTAAACACAACTCGTACTGCATTACTAGAAGTTCTAAAAGCAACCGGATTACCTGTAGAAACAGGTTCAGGAGGGTTAACTAAATTTAATCGTAGTCAACAACAATTAGAAAAAAACCACTGGATTGACGCGGCTTGTGTTGGTAAATCAACGCCAATTCTCAACATCAAAGGTGTTAAACCA
>NZ_APIY01000451.1:0-1014 GCF_000426905.1 Dolichospermum circinale AWQC131C | reverse complement strand
GTAGTTATTTGTTGATTATAGCATTACGTAGGTTGGGTTGAGAAAACCCAACATTATATTATTATTTTGTTGGGTTGCGCTGTTGCTTAACCCAACCTACATGACTAAGCAGATTTTTGATTACTGCTACTTTCGATATGACGACGTAAAAGTTGATTAATAGCTGTTTGATAGTCTTTATTTTGGGTTTTAAACCAAGCTATGATATCAGGTTCTAATTGAATAATATTTTTAGCTTGTGCTGCGGGAATTTGCAAAGTTGCCTTTTCAAAAAACTCATCAGTTAATGGTGGAATATCCGAATAGTCAATGTTCTCATCTGACATTGAATCTAATGCTTGCCAATTAGTCCGTGAAATATTGTTCAAATTTTTTTCGTTCATAACGATTTGCCTTTCGTGCTGAAATAATTCTAATTACATTGCCTTGTTTTTCTGTCCAAACAACTACAGCGACTCCATTTCCTAAAAAACCAATACCAAACCATCTTTCCTCACCATAGTCAAAACGTTCATCTTCCTCAATCAACATTGGACTGTCAAAAATTTTATAAACATCTTGAAAGTCAATCTGATGTTTACGGATATTTTCTAAATTTTTCGCTTCGTCCCACTCAAACTGCATCTCTGATAGTTCAAATCATTTCTTAATTATAAGATATGGCTATCCTATTCAGCAAAAATCATTCATCCTGTAAATCCTTTAATCCTGGATATCATCTCGACTTACTTAGGCAAGCTCAGTACAAGTCGCTCGATAACCACCTGATTCAGACATCTTCATTATATCTTTTGTTGGGTTGCGCTGTCGCTTAACCCAACCTACATGACTTTTAAAAAAACCTCTTAAGTTAAGCAACAGAGTAACCTAGTAACAGGATTAAATTGTATCAGGATCTATATTTAATTCCCGCAATTTTGCTGCTAAACGTTCTGATTTTCTCGCTTCTTTTTCTGCGGTTTCTTCAGGTGTGGGAACTAGCTCTCCTGTTGGTGTAAAATACCGTAATAGTCC
>NZ_KE384590.1:257-1045 GCF_000426905.1 Dolichospermum circinale AWQC131C | reverse complement strand
GTAACCTCCGTTTACAAGGCCTCTGCCAAGAGTAAACCGAGTAACATTCATCGTTGTAGGATCCAAGACAAGCATTAAATAAAACCCTCGCTTTTGATATCTCATCAATTAGCGATCGCTTTCAAGCAAGATAAACAAAGTATATCTCAATTGATTGCCGCCACCCTAGAGTTTCAGATCCCCGATTTCTTTGATTTATTGTGTCCATAAATGATCAACTGCTCTGCTGAAGTCGGGGATTTGGGCATGATCAGATTATATATTCAGTTGCCATACCCAGGGAAGCGATCGCTTTAACCTCCCCCAATCACTTCTTTTATTAGCAGTTTAATGAACTGCTAACCAGTCTATCAGATCTTGTATTTGGGAAAAATCCAATAAACTTTCTCCCAATATCTCTAACTCAGTAGTAGGTAACTTCTGGATTTTCTCCCTCATAGAAAATTCTATTTCCCCAAACCTTTTAGTGAGTTGACGCAAAACCAGGACCGACTCCCCTTGTTGCTCCCCCTGCTGCAATCCTTGTTGCAATCCTTGTTGCAATCCCTGTTGCAATCCCTGTTGCAATCCCCGTTGTTCTCCTTGTTGCAATCCTTCTTTAAGGATTTCTTCATACCAGGGTGATTCTCTTAACACTGTCATATCCCACCTCATGATTTGTTGAATTAAGGGAATATCTAACACAAAACTAGCAAAGAATGATAATAACGGCTCTAGGTCTTTTAGCTGTTCATCTTTCCGAAGTTCTGTGACTGCAAGACGGAGGTTATTTTCACTGTTTCCACCCT
>NZ_KE384590.1:0-247 GCF_000426905.1 Dolichospermum circinale AWQC131C | reverse complement strand
AGATATTTTTTGCTCAAACACTAGGTTAACATCTACTTCCCACAGGTTGATGACTTGATAATCTTGATAAGCCTTTATACCTAATATTTCTGATTCATAGCGATTGGGGATTATTTGTTTAGTGCTTTGGGGGAGGATATTAATGAGAACTGGGTATACTTTTAAGTTGTAACGCTCTTCTGCTAGGGCTGTGTATGCCCGTAATCGTCGGGGCATTCTCTGATTGTAACGCAGTTGTAGTTCGTTC
>NZ_KE384589.1:104231-114248 GCF_000426905.1 Dolichospermum circinale AWQC131C | reverse complement strand
TAATACTCCGAACCAACCGATGTATAGGCGGTTATCTGTGCTGGTAATCCACTCGCAAAAGCGATCCCATACGTTAGCGCTTTGGCGCTGCTGTAGTGTTGTGGTCATGTGTTTATAATGGCGTTTGAGTTATGTATGTTTTGGTAGGTGTTTCTACCTCATGAATTTATATTAACCTTTATGTTTCGATTTGTAAAGGGGTTTTCGTAATATTTTTTAATATTTTTTTCAGCCAAGTGATCTTTAGAGCTATAAACTATATATAGTCAGCCTTTCGGGGATTAATCTTTTTGCTAATCAGGGGTTTGAACTTTTTACTTTCTCCTGACCACCTAAACTGCATAATAGGGGTCTAAACCTTGTGGGGTGGGCATCTTGCCCGCCAAAGTCTATAAATTAGCCGTGTTTTAGCTGCAACTCCTAATATGCCTCTATCTAGTCAGAATATTGTTACTTACAGCCCTGCTTATACTATTGTTCCCACTTATGAATGCTTTAACCGTTGTACATACTGTAATTTCCGCAGCGAACCGGCTAAAAGTCCTTGGTTGACTCTAGGGGCAGCTCAAGAAATTTTGTCACAACTAAAAAATGAAAACGTCTGTGAAATACTCATCCTCAGTGGCGAGGTACATCCTGATTCAGCAAGGCGTGAACCTTGGTTTGAGCGTATTTATGATTTGTGTTTATTGGCACTAGAAATGGGATTTTTACCCCATACCAATGTCGGTCCATTGAGTTGGACTGAAATGCAAAAACTCAAAAGTGTTAATGTCTCCATGGGGTTAATGCTGGAACAGTTGACACCAAAACTATTAAATACAGTTCATCGTCACGCGCCGAGTAAATTGCCAGAAGTGCGATCGCAACAGTTAAAATGGGCAGGAGAGCTAAAAATCCCCTTTACAACGGGTTTACTTTTAGGAATAGGGGAAACAGAAGAAGATTGGTGGGAAACCTTAGTAGCTATTTCTGAGTCACATAAACTTTACCATCACATTCAAGAGGTGATTCTGCAACCCCACAGCCCCGGAACAGTGCAAACTTTCGACGCACCACCATTTAACCCCCATAAATTACCAGAAGTCATCGCCAAAGCGCGGGAAATTTTACCAGCAGATATGACAATTCAGATTCCCCCTAATTTAGTTAAAGATGAAAATTGGTTACTTGCTTGTCTAGCCGCAGGGGCCAGGGATTTAGGGGGAATAAGTCCCAAGGATGAAGTTAATCCTGATTATCCTCATTTACAAGAGCAAGAACTTAGGAATATTTTAGAGCCTGGTGGCTGGGAATTAGTACCGCGCTTACCAGTGTATCCCCAGTTTGATGATTGGTTGGATGCAAATTTACTACAAAAGGTAAAACAATGGCGCAGAAGATTTAAACTTCCACAATCTCAGTAACCTACCCCTAATTCAGCAACGTCAAAAAAAATATGGGCGTTGGTGAATGAAGGTATGATTCTTTCTCACGCAGAGGCGCAAAGGACGCAGAGAGTAAGAGTTTAAGAACTAGAATATTTGATTTTCATACCTCAATTCAGCAACGTCAAAAAAAATATGTAACTTTTGCGGATTCTCTCGAACAAAATGGTAAAAGTGACATGGAAAATATGCTAAATAATTTAATATATTTACACTGTCAACCAATATGTCGACTAGTACATCCTCTCATACCTCCTTGTCCCTAAAGTCAATAGGTGTAATCTGTATATTGTCGTTTTTTCTAGGGTGGCTATTTTTATTATTTCCTTTGGAAATTACAGATAAACTCTGGCAAATTAATCTGTGTAGGAGTCTTGTGGAACAGGGTTTTTTACCATTGCTTGGACTGGGATCAATTGTAACTGCATTCTATGTTGATAGAACTCGTGAAAGTGGTGACTCCTCGTCTCTTAGTCTAAAGTTGCCAATTTTTATACTTTCTAGTTTGTTGGGACTGATGTTTTTGTTGATTTTTCCCTTGTACCTGGGTAACGTCAATCAAATCAAGGAACAGGGGTTAACACGGATTAATAAAGAAGCAGAACAGTTAGAAAACCAAGTTAAAAGTCAATTAGAACAAATACAAAATCAACTTGGTAATGATCAGGTAAAAGCATCTGTAGAGAAACAACGTGCTGCATTAAAAGAGCAACTCAAGACCCAGCTAAATGAACTGGTTAAAGACAATCAAAAGTATAATCAGGCACTTAATAATAATCAATTACCCACGGCACAGAAGGATTTACTGAAAAAGTATAAAGGAAATCCCCAAGCTCTGGATAATTTTATCGCCCAGCAAACAGACCCTCAACAACTAGCAAACCAGAGAATAGACCAAATTCAGAGTCAAAAAGAACAACAGTTACAAAAAACCCAAGCAGATGCCTGGAAAGAATTACGAACTGGTATTAATAGTTTATTGTTGTCAATTGGTTACACTGTCATCGGGTGGAGAGGATTAAGAGGTATGGGTGTTTCCAAAAGTAGTTCCAGACACAGCAAATGAGCCTCATAAATAACTAACAAATAAATTGTAGCAAGATGTAACTCTGGTTAGTGTCCTATCTACACGCTATTTGGTACAATATCTGGGTTGTTTAATCTCATGATTTTTATCTTTGAGTCAGTCAATAGAAACTATCAATCTCGATACATTAGCCCAAGAACTAGCAACTATCCAGCAAACAGGTTCTAAGCGGATAGCTTTGCTAGGTTCTCGTCATGTGCCAATTACCCATCAGAAGCTCATTGAAATGATGGCTTATGCCCTAATTCTATCGGGCAACCGGATCATTACTTCCGGTGCTACAGGCACAAACTCTGCGGCCATCCGGGGCGCAACAAAGGCTGACCCCAACTTACTGACGGTAATTCTACCCCAAAGCTTGGAACGTCAACCCCAAGAATCACGCCAGCAATTAGACGGGGTCATGCACCTGGTAGAAAACCCCAGCAATGATAACCTGTCTCTGGCTGAAGCGAGTTACTTATGTAATAAGGAGATTGTCTCTCGTTGTCAACAATTAATCTGCTTTGCATTTCATGATAGTCGCACTCTCTTACAAACCTGTAGTGATGCAGAAGAACAACGAAAAGTGGTAACACTTTTCTACTTTGACTAGGGTGAATCCTAACGCAAAGCTAATGATAGAGATGGGAAATTATCATTGGGTAATGGGTAATGACTTGACTAAATTACCCCTTATCCATTGACAATCAATGATCAAACTTAAACCAATTACCCTGTAAATTAATTTCATGTCTCTATCTCAATTACCAGTACCTGCTATTTTTTTATCCTCTATTGTCGTCGCGGCTATTCTCATTTATGTACCTTATTTATTAGTAGCTTTTGCTAGAGTGCAGATAGGATATGATCTTTCTGCTCCCCGCGCCATGTTTGACAAGCTACCACCCTATGCCCAACGGGCAACATGGGCCCATGAAAACTCTTTTGAAGGATTTATGGTTTTTGCAGCGGCAGCTTTAATGGCTTATGTTACTGGGGTGAATTCTCCCCAAGGTGGGAATGCAGCGATAATGTTTATCATTGCTCGTTTGCTATACTCTATTTTCTATATTGCCAATATACCTTTGTTGAGATCACTCATGTTTGGTGTTGCGTCTTTTAGTTCTGCAACTCTGTTTTACCTCAGTCTCATGCAAATTAAATAATTAGGTAAAAGGGAATAAGGAAAATATTTATTTTTAATCTTCCCTGTTCCCTGTTCCCTGTTCCCTCTTCCCCATTACCAATTACCAATTACCAATTTTATTTATGGCCTCTACTTTTTCCTTTGATATCGTCAGTGACTTTGATAGACAAGAATTAGTTAATACTATTGATCAAGTCATCAGAGATGTTAAAAGCCGTTATGATCTTAAAGACACTCAAACCACAGTCGAATTAAGCGAAGAAAAAATTACTATTGGTACTGACAGTGACTTTACTTTAGAATCTGTCCATACCATTTTGCGGGAAAAAGCCGCCAAGCGTAATCTTTCCCAAAAAATCTTTGAATTTGGTAAAATTGAATCTGCCAGCGGCAACCGTGTTAGGCAAGAAATTACTCTGAAAAAAGGTATCAGCCAAGAAATTGCTAAACAAATTTCCAAGTTAATTCGAGAGGAAATCAAGAAGGTTCAAGCATCAATTCAAGGTGACGCTGTGCGGGTGACAGCTAAATCAAAAGATGATTTACAACTTGTTATTCAACGTCTTAAACAAGAAGACTTTCCTGTTGCCTTACAATTTACAAATTATCGTTAGAAAATACAGCAGTTTCTCATATTATGAGGTACAGATATTAATGATAAAAATCTTTTGGTGAAAATTTTGTGGTGCGGGCATCTTGCCCGCTAAAAACGTACTTCACCCTGATGATAATCCCTTGTATAATTAACAATTGATAATTATCAATTATTAATTATTAATTATTAATTAATTACCTTCGTCCACCAATGCTTTTTTGAAATGCGGGTCGTTGAGACATAGACTGGATATAATTGACAATGGCCGGGTAAGCACTCAAATCTAACTTGAGCATAATCGGAATATAGGAGAGAATTGAGCCTACAGCCACATCTGCAACGGTAAAATCATTACCCAGCAAGAAAGGTTGTTTTGCCAAAATTTCATTCAAAGGAGTTAATAATCGTGGCATTTCTCGTTCACGATTAGCTTCTATGAAAATACCTGTTCCTAAACTGGAATTGGCAAATAATACCCACTGGGTAAAGATAGCTTTCTCCTCTAGGGAAAAGGGAGTTTTACCGTATTTATCCGCTAAATAAAGTAAAATAGCCCCTGATTCCCAAAGCTGAAAATCACCATCAACGATAGCGGGAACTTTACCCATAGGGTTAATTTTTAGGAAATCAGGCTGGAGATGTTCTCCTGCTTGCATATCAAGCAGAAGGAACTCATAAGGAACTTCCAGTTCTTCTAAATACCACTGTATAATTGCAGCCCGACTACGACTACCACCATAAAGTTTCAACATAGTTATCTGAAAATTAAAGAACTTTGTGAGTGTGGGAATGTTGTTTGATGTTATCTTCTTTAGTAACCACTCTGGCTGCATTCAGTACCCGTTTGCGCTCTGTGGAGTAATTCAAATCCATTTTAGTTGTTCCCAGAGGAATCAGATTTTGGGAGGCTTCACGGCGTTTGTAGGTACGAGCCGCAGAAAATAACCTCAATGCAAATTCATCACCAAATTGCGCCGATTCTGGGAAGCCTTCTGGCAATAGCATTTTATCACCATCTAACACAGATCCTAAATTAGTTGCATAAGCCAGCTTGTAAGAGGTGGGAATGTTTTTGCATAGGGCTTCTAATGCTGCGGAAGGAATGGGTTCTATCACTTCAATTTGATGCACTTCTCCATCTTCTTTATAGAAGCACGTAGCTAAACCAAGAACAATATAGTCATCAGCATTGAGATCCGTAGCGTCAGCATAAGAAATTGTTGTTGTCATGAGAAATGTCTCTTTTAAAATTGGTAAGTAGGTTGGCGTTAAAAATTGTCGTTATGACAAGGGAACAGGGAACAGGGAACAGGCTTCGCAGTGAGCGTCAGCCGAACGGTTTTGGGCGACTTTACTTTTCGTTACTTATGTCGGTTTTTTTCCATTCACCTACTTAGTTAATTGGTTGTCATTAATAAAATCTTACTTATTCTGTCTTAATTAAGGAACGCAAACTCTTACTTCTGGCTTTTTGTCTGTCATCTTGAAAGTTTACACTTCGATTCTTTAGATTTTTACTGATTCTGGAATTGAACTTGGGTATGAAGTATACATTATTAGATTTATGGCTGATATGGTTTGGTGGATGTACAATCTACGTCCTTCAACAATCCTAGAGCCTTCAAGACCCGAAAACTATAACTTCATTTGACAAACCGAGTAAATCAAATAGGGAAGATAATGAGTAAGCACTCTTTTTTAAATTCTGGTATTCAAAACAGTCCAGTATGTTTTTTTAGTACAAACAATCCTTGTCATCAATGTGCGTCGTTACAGGATGGTAATGAGCCAATGTTAGAACAACGCTATTTACGCTCTTGTGCTTTGAAATTAGCACAACAAGGAGATTATACCAAAGCGATCGCTCTTTTAAGTCATCTCATTGACAACCATCCTGAAAATGCTGTTGATTATAATAACCGAGGTCTGATTTATTTTCAAAGTGGTGACGGAGACAAAGCTCTCTGTGATTATAACAAAGCCCTAGACTTAAATTCTAAATTAGCTAGTGCCTACAATAATAGAGCTAATTATTACGCCGCTTCTGGTCAATTAATGGACGCATTAGCTGATTATGAACAAGCATTGGATTTAAATCCTCATCATGTTCGGGCTTGGATTAATCGCAGCATTACTTTACGGGATTTGGGTGAATATGCAGAAGCCATTGAGAATTTAGAAACTGCTCTACTTTTTGGTCAACTCAAAGGACACATTTGGGCTGAACGCGGACGTACTTATCATCTCTGGGGTGATTGGAATTGTGCGATCGCTGATTACCGTCGCGCATTAGCAGAATTACCTTTTTTAAAGAATCAAGGTGGTTTCAGCTATAGCTTACGGTTACAGATTGAAAACTGGTTAAATGAGTTGCTCTTTTTTGAAGACTAAGAAAAATAATTTGGTAGATAGCTAAATTCAGTAGTCAGGATTTTAGAAGTAATTTGTGAAACTATCTCGAAAATTTGAATTTTCTCACTAAATCAAAACTTATATCCTTGATAGTCACCCTAATAACCATGATGATTAATATATTTTCTACACTTTTATGGAACTGAATCAGATTGTTCTGTTGTGGTCTGATCCTGATTCATCAAGATAACTGGACGCTGATTTGCTGTAAATCGGTATGATTTTTGCTGCATAATACTCTGAGCTTGTCCAGGATCAAAATTGTGACTAAATTCTGTCTGCAAGTTCTGAACACGCCCTTCCATGACTTTAACTTCGGTACGTATTTCCCGCAACTTATCCTGTTGTAACCAATGATAAGGTAACAATTGTACTAAAGCAGAAACTGCTGCTGCTCCAATAACTGTATTAACGGCTACTTTAGCTGTAGTTTCCAGTGCCATTACCTGGTAAGCGCGTTGACGTAAATGTCGTTTAGGTCGTGCTACATTGCGGCGTTGTTCTACTGGCTGTATAGGAGGTCTAGATGGTTGAAACGCATTCATGATAGTAACAAAAGTCTTGCATGATTTACGGGAATTACCGTCAAAAGCAAACAGGTGCTAGTTGCGGCTTAATTTATTAGCTGTATATTACTTCATTTTTCGCAAATTTGAACAAATGTGAAGATGAAAAAATATTACCAAGTAAATTACAAGGAAATTAATTAAGGTGCAATTTCCAAAATCCTCCTAGCCCAGAACCAGGAGTGTTTGGAAACTACACCTTACCATACTAGGGTTGATAACCGGGAACAGAATTACATGACTCTGGTACTATTTGTATAGTTCTGTAGCTAAACGCCAAGCTAAAATTCCTGGAATTAGTGCTACAGCCAAAGCAATGTAAACTTGAGTATCTGAGATAGGCATGATAGAAATCCTCCTAAGTTGAACTTAATTTTCAAGACTCTGCTTACTACTTTTGACTGTTTTACCAAAATTAGGAAACATCTTGTTACAAGATGCAACAAAAACCGTAATTAGTCAGTGGTCATTGGTAAGCGAAAAAATCATCTTTCCCCAATTCCCCTACTCCCTCATGACTTTATCCCTGGGTATTGACTTTGGCACTTCCGGCGCGCGAGGTGTGGTAATTGATCAACAAGGTGGCATTGTGTCCGCAATGCGCCATCATTGGCACCTTGGGACTATTGATTGGGTAAAATGCTGGACTGAGGCTTTATGGAGTCTATTAGGGCAAATTCCGCAGGTTTTCAGGCAGGAAATCGGGACTATTGCTATTAATGGCACTTCTTCCACTATTTTGCTGACTGATGAGACGGGAAAGCCAGTGGACGCGCCTCTATTGTACAACGACGGTCGGGGATCTATGGCTTTAGAACGCTTGAGCCGAATTACACCACCTAATCATACTGTACTAAGTGCTACATCAAGTCTAGCAAAACTCCTCTGGATGCAGGAATTACCTTCTTTTGTAAATGCTAGATATTTACTGCATCAAGCCGATTGGTTGGGTTTTCTGCTGCATGGAAAGTTAGGTATTAGCGACTACCATAACGCCTTAAAACTGGGTTATGATGTGGAAAAATTGCAATATCCAGAATGGTTAGAACAGCTACAAATTCCCCTCCATTTACCCCAAGTCTTCCCACCAGGAATACCTATTGGCGAATTACTCCCACAGATAGCGGCTGAATTTGGCTTTAAAACCGATTGTTTGGTAGTTGCAGGTACAACGGACAGTATTGCGGCTTTTCTAGCCAGTGGAGCTAAATTTCCGGGGGAAGCGGTAACTTCCCTGGGGTCAACTTTGGTATTGAAACTTTTAAGCCGCCATAGAATTGAAGATGCGCGATATGGAATTTATAGTCATCGTTTAGGTGATTTGTGGTTAACTGGAGGTGCTTCTAATACGGGTGGTGCTGTGTTAAAACATTTTTTTAGCGATTTAGAGTTAGTTCAGTTAAGTACCAAAATTGATCCAACTCAAGCCAGTATGTTAGATTATTATCCATTGTTGAAACCAGGCGATCGCTTTCCGATTAATGACCCCCAATTGTTACCAAAACTAGAACCACGTCCAGATCAACCTCACGATTTTCTCCACGGTTTATTGCAAAGTATGGCTAAAATAGAATCACGAGGATATCAACTATTGCAAAATCTCGGTGCAGACCCATTAACTAATATTTATACAGCTGGTGGTGGCGCTGCTAATTCTACTTGGACTGCTATTCGTCAACGTTATTTAAAAGTACCAATTGTTTCGTCTATTAATACAGAAGCAGCCTATGGAACGGCACTTTTGGCAATGGGAAAAATTAATTTGGAACGAACCACAGAGGACACAGAGAACACGGAGGAATTAGAGTGAAAGATTATTTATTTGTAAGTTTTGTAAGTTTTCATTTAAGTTGTCAAGTTCAGTTTAATTCAGCATTGAATTATTAATTTATATGGTCATGAACTTCATTTGTCGGTTGTCATTACTCTTACCTATTACCTTTTGCTTATTACCTATTGCCTGTAATTTAGGTGTAACTGAAAATGCTACATTTGCAAATGCTCAAAGTTTAGAAGGGTTGCAGTTAAGCCAAAATCAAAATATTTTACCTAAATCTATCTCTCAAGCTGTTCTCAGGGATGCTTCTAAACGTTCTGGGATAAAAGTTTCTGATTTGCAAATTACTCAAGTTACATCTACTATTTTTAGTAATCCCTGTATTTTTAAATTTGGAGAAGTTTGTACCAGGGAATATAATCCTATCCCCGGTTGGATTATAACTGTAAGGTTACAAGAACAATCTTGGATTTATCATGTTAATAAATCTAATTCACAAATTCTCTTAGATCCAAAAATAACTACTCACAAATTATCGAAAAAAATCGCTAATACTGTCTTGAATGATGCTTCTAAACGTTCGGGTTTAGCAGTAAATTACCTGAAAATTACTCAGTCAACTCAGAAAACTTTTAGTAATTCCTGTGTTTTTAATTTCGGTGAAGTTTGCACTCAAATTTTTGATCCGATTTCAGGTTGGGAAGTCATTGTTAAAGTTAAAAGCCAATTCTGGACTTATCATGTAGATAACACTGGTACAAGGATTATTTTAGATCCTAAAATTACTAAAATTTAAGCATTAAACACATTAGTCAATGTATAAGTTATTTGTATCGGATTTTGGCAAAAAAGAATTTTCTCAATAACGGGGGGTTCATTCTCATGATTATTGAGAATTTTATCAATAATTTCACGAGTTTCGGTAATTTCAGCCGGGGGGGGTTGACAGCGTTTCGAGTTTCAGGTATGATAATGTTATTGGTGGGAAATAGTGCGTCCATATATATAGAGTTTTTAATTACTC
>NZ_KE384589.1:103385-103669 GCF_000426905.1 Dolichospermum circinale AWQC131C | reverse complement strand
TTGTCAATAATTTCACGAGTTTCGGTAATTTCAGCCGGGGGGGTTGACAGCGTTTCGAGTTTCGGGTATGATGATGTTATTAGTGGGACATAGTGCGTCCATATATATAGAGTTTTTAATTACTAAGATTATTATTTCTAGAATAAATCTCCGCAGTAGGGAAATAAGAGAATAAAATTTTTCCTCATAACCAACATACCAAGACGTTATCTTATATTTCAGGATGATGCTGCAATTACAGTAGATGGAGAACTGGGAAAGATGGTTAAAATCAGTGGATAAAT
>NZ_KE384589.1:103093-103375 GCF_000426905.1 Dolichospermum circinale AWQC131C | reverse complement strand
AAGTAATTAAGAAATTTCAAAATCAGGAATAATGCACACAGACACGATATTCTACCAAATCTTTCTCACTTTTCACACTCTATTATTTGAAATTCTGGGAGAACCTACAGAAAATGCTAAAGATTATCAATTTACCTCTGTAGAAGTGAAAGAAAAAGCATTTCGGTTTGATGGGATTTTTATGGCAGATAGTCTAGAAAAACCCATCTATTTTGTAGAAGTGCAATTTCAACCCAAACCAGATTTTTACTGGGAATTAATAGCAGAAATCAACATTTATCT
>NZ_KE384589.1:102188-102470 GCF_000426905.1 Dolichospermum circinale AWQC131C | reverse complement strand
AAGTAATTAAGAAATTTCAAAATCAGGAATAATGCACACAGACACGATATTCTACCAAATCTTTCTCACTTTTCACACTCTATTATTTGAAATTCTGGGAGAACCTACAGAAAATGCTAAAGATTATCAATTTACCTCTGTAGAAGTGAAAGAAAAAGCATTTCGGTTTGATGGGATTTTTATGGCAGATAGTCTAGAAAAACCCATCTATTTTGTAGAAGTGCAATTTCAACCCAAACCAGATTTTTACTGGGAATTAATAGCAGAAATCAACATTTATCT
>NZ_KE384589.1:80082-101691 GCF_000426905.1 Dolichospermum circinale AWQC131C | reverse complement strand
ATACGTCAGTTATCGAAAAAATTTGGAAAATTAAAAGATATTTACATCGAAAATATCAACAGTTTGAACATAGAACAACTGGAAAAGTTGGGAGAAGCATTATTAGATTTTACAGATATTAATGACTTGGAATCATGGTTAAAATCTGAAATAGACAAGTAGGTTTATTTATTTGTCTGATAGCGTAGCGTGGCGTAAGCCATATCAGGATTTCCGGGATTTGAGGATTTACAGGATGTTGTTGGATGATTTTTGGTGGGAATTTGGTTCTTTTTAGGATGTTGTTGAATGATTGTTTTTGAAAAATTTAACCATCTATAAATTACCATCCTGTTAATCCTTTAATCCTGGTTATCCTGATTCTGACAAATGCAAATTTCATCACAAAACAAACCATCTATAAATTACCATCCTGTTAATCCTTTAATCCTGGTTATCCTGATTCTGACTTCATATTTTTTTCTGTAACCGTTAGATTACAGATTACAAATCTGGACGCGACAAAAGAACACTAGCAACTCCTCCCCAACCATACAACCAACACCAGAAGACTCCACTCCCCCACTCCCAATAACTCCGGGGTAGGTGGGCTTCTGGTGCTGTGATATCAAAAGTAATATTGCTGTAGTTCAACCAATTACCTCCGTTTCTCCATCCTACCTGGTCTCCAAAAGCTTCCCAAATTTTATCTTTGTAGTTTCTCGTTCCCCCCAAGCTTTGATAAATGCGTTTTTGCACTGAAAACCCAAAACGCCCGTTACTGTATTTTACCCAGAACTGGTCAATGGTGTGGAGGTCTTCCTTGGGAAAATTATCAACACTGGGAATATCTAACCAACCTTCTGTTTTCCGGTTTCCCACCTCTAATATTACTTGCCTTGTTTCCTCGTCCGCTTCCTGCCACTTTTTTTGTGCAAGTAGGTCACGTAGTTTCGTATAATCCGGTTCTACGGCTGTTTTCAACTCCTCCTGTGGTGGTATTGCTTGGGGTTGAGATTTATGGGATACTTGTTGGTATTTGTCATTATGGGAACGATTTAGATCTTGTAAAACTTTTTCAGCAGACTGATAACGCTGTTGAGCTTCTTTTTGTAATAGCTGATCTAAAATTTGCCCCAATTCTGAACTCAGGGGTGATTGTAAATGATTACGCCATTCTTTTACCCATTTATAACCATCTTCTTGCCAAAGTTGCCAAGGATCAACTCCTGTTAACAAATGAAAACAAGTTACACCAATACTATATAAATCACTAGCAGGATATACTTTACCACCCTGCATCTGCTCTAAAGGCGCGTATCCAAAAGTACCAATTGATGTGCCTGTTTTCACCGTTCCCTGTAATTGCTTGGATGCGCCAAAATCAATTAATATAAATTTGCCATCACTGCGACGACTCATGATATTTTCTGGTTTAATATCCCGGTGAATAATACCTTGATTATGAAATACTGTGAGAACTGGCAATAAATCCTGTAATAAAGTGCGGATTTTTGACTCGTTGAATATTCCCTGATTTTCTAATTCTGTGAGTAAATTCTCACCATCAATAAATTGTTGTACCAAATACAGGCGACTATTTTCTGTAAAATAGGCTAGTAAGGCGGGAATTTGGGGATGTTCACCGAGTTGTTGTAATTGCTGTGCTTCTTGTAAAAATAGTTCTGTAGCTTTTTGTAGTCCCGCTGTTCCCTGGGTTTGGGGTGCCAGTTGTTTAACTACGCACTTTTCGTCTAATTTGTCAATATCTACCGCTAAATAAGTTTTAGCAAATCCTCCACCACCCAAGGGTTTAACTGGTTGATAGCGGTTTCTCAACACTACTAAGGGAACTCCACAGTTGGTACAAAATTTGGTCTGTTCAGGAAGGGGTGGGTTATGACACTCCGGGTTGAGACAGCATATCTGGTTCATAGCTGGGTGGTAGTAGATACAGCAGAGATTAATTTAAGTATATTCTCATCATTTATGCTGATGATTATATCATTGTCCAGATCCCGGAATTCTTGAAGAAGTCCGGGATATGAAAGGTTAAGCTACAACTTCCGCTGGTTTTACTTCCGGTAATAAGCGTTTCACACCTTGCTTGACAAAGGCTTCCAAAATAGCCATTTTCTGGTTTTGTTGGAATACTGTTGGTAAAACTTGACGTAATTTCTCCAGATTTAAGGCATCTCCCGATTCTAAAGCAATTTCTTGCTCTTGGAAATATTCTATTAAACTTAATCCTGCTACTCTGGTTAGGTAAGCAGCACTAACTCCCTCTACCATTCCCCCAGCGACAAATGTAGCAACATTAGTTTTCAGAATACTCGTGACAGCTTTAGTTGAAAGTTCCACCAAACCTAATTTCAACATCAAACTTCCCATGGTTCTGGCTATTTGTTGTCCTTGTTCCCAGGAAATTTTCTGCTGATAAATATTACCCAAGTCTATCACCATTTGAGCATTTATGGCCGCAGTGGCGAGAAGATCCAACCCAGGGACAGGGTTAGCAAAGTTCGCTGCCGCTGCAATCCATTGATATTGTTCTATAATGGGTATGGAGCGATCGCGTCTCAGACCATTTAAACAATTTTTGGCTTGACTCTTCAGCAATAATACTTGACGATGTGTAGTATTACAAACTAGTTGTTCTGCTTGTTGTCCAATCAGTCCTAACTGTTGTGTTAACTGCTGGATATCTGGCGTTGGTTGTTCTATCCATTCCTGGAAAGAACCATCTTCTTGATGTTTTCGCACTTTCACAGCTACCGGACAGGCCGCAGTCCCAACTACATTTACACCCAGGCGCTGTTTTAATGATTGTAGAACTGTAGCGCGTTCTGAAGGTTGATATTGATCTTGTTTGTTGAAAACCAGCAATGTGGGCTGTTTTGCGGTTTTTAATTGTTCCCAAACCTGAAATTCTGAATCTGTCAGATCACCGTTAGTCAAAAATAAAACAACATCAGATTTCTGAATTTCTGATAAAGTGACGACATCAGAATTTTCACCAAGTGCCGAAAATAAAGCCGCTGTTTCCGTAAAATGTGAAGACATTTCTGGGAAAATTGAAGTATCTTGCAGAACTTTGATAATCGTACTTTTACCTACAGATTTGCCGCCAGTAACCGCCACTGTAATTTCCTTTCTTGCCAATTCTAAAGGCAATTTAGCGAGATTTTCGCGGAGAATTGCTAAAGAAGGATGATCAGCTGATTCTTGAGCAATTTGATTAATTATTACATTTGTTTGGGCGATCGCTTTGACTACAGCCCTGGAATCTACAAGTATATCCCAAGGCTGTTCACCTAATGGGGGCTGATTTTTCCGCAATAACCATAAACCCCCACCAACAGCCAAAGCAGTCAAAATTCCCAACTCTCCTACATGAACTATTGAATCATGCCAACTGTCTAACATCCACAGGGAGAACGATAGTCCTAGTCCTCCCACTAATATTGGTCGCTGTAACTTCACAATTTGTGATTCTCCACGCCAGAAAAAGGCTTTTATTTCACTTTAGTTCAAAACCTGCTCCTGGGATTGCCGTTAGTGAACAAACGTCTTTTTATCCCAGAAACTAGCAACGGGTTAAAAACATTCTTGCTGCTGCTTATAAACAGTACATCAATTTTTTTTGATGAATTTTGACATCTCATGGTAGAGTAAACCTTGACATATCAATTTTTTTTGAAATGACAAGCAAACAGGCTTAATAATCTACTCACTAATTATACAGGTTAAATCAGTGAAGAAAACAGCAAAAAAATTAGTCCTAGCTCTGGGAATGCTAATATTGACAACTAGTTGCACAACTACGTCTAATTCTGCCGATAATATTCAGCCTGACTCCACCACAGAGGGGGTTATTAAAGTAGATGGTTCTAGTACAGTATATCCTATTACCCAGGCTGTAGTCAAAGCATATCAGGCTAATTCCGAAAACAATAGTCAGGTTAAAGTAAGTATTTCCGGTACTAGTGGTGGTTTTGAAAAATTTTGTCAAGGAAAAATAGATATCAATAATGCTTCGCGGCCAATTAACCAGTCGGAGATGGCAGATTGTAAAAAAAATGGCATAAGCTACATGGAATTACCCATAGCTTTTGATGCCTTAACTATCGCTGTTAACCCCCAGAACACCTGGACAAAAGATATCACAATAGCCGAATTAAAAAAAATCTGGGAACCCAGCGCTGAAGGAAAAATTACAAAATGGAATCAAATACGCCCTTCTTGGCCAGACCGTCCGATCAAATTATACGGCGCTGGTGATAAGTCTGGGACTTTTGACTATTTTACCGCAGCAATTGTTGGTAAAGCCAGATCCAGTCGCAAAGATTACATAGCTACTGAAGATGATGAAGTTTTAGTGGCAGGTATCAGTAAAGAACCTGAAGCTTTAGGATACTTTGGTTATGCTTACTACGCAGAAAACAAAGATAAGTTAAAAGTCGTAGCAGTTAATAGTGGCAAAGGTGCTATTTTACCATCACCAGAAACAGTAGAAAAAGCTAAATATCAACCACTTTCTCGACCTTTATTTATATATGTGAATCTTTGGTCTAGTAAAAACAAAACTGTGGTTTATAAATTTGCCGATTTCTACATTAAAAACGCTGCAAAAATAGCTAATTCTGTGGGCTATGTTCCTTTATCAGAGGAAGCTTACAAACTTGATTATGTTCACTTGTACAAAGGTAAAGTCGGAACAGTATTTGGTGGTAAATCAGAATTTAACCTCACCCTTGGGGAATTATTACGCAAACAAAAGCAATTTTAAGGATTAATAAAAATCATGAAAATTAGAGTAGGAATTAATGGCTTTGGGCGCATGGGAAGGTTATCCGTTCGTGCTGCTTGGAATTGGCCAGAAATAGAATTTGTCCACATTAACGAAATCAAAGGTGGAACAAAAGCAGCAGCACATTTACTCAAATTTGATTCTGTACATGGGCGTTGGACACCAGAAGTAGAATCTGGAGAAAACCAGGTTATTATTGATGGTAAATACCTAAGTTTTACTGAACATTCCCAACCGGGTGAAGTTCCTTGGGAAGACCTTGGTGTTGATATAGTTTTAGAATGTTCTGGTAAGTTTAGAACACCTGCTACCCTTGACCCTTATTTTCAAAGAGGTGTGCAAAAAGTAATTGTCGCTGCACCTGTTAAAGAAGAGGCTTTAAATATTGTCATGGGAGTGAATGATCATCTTTATGAACCTGAAAAACATCATTTATTAACAGCAGCTTCTTGTACTACTAATTGTTTAGCCCCAGTAGTAAAAGTAATTCATGAAGGCTTGGGAATTAAACATGGAGTAATTACGACAATTCACGATAATACTAATACCCAAACTATTGTAGATGCACCTCATAAAGATTTGCGTCGGGCTAGGGCTACAAGTATGTCATTAATTCCCACTAGCACCGGTTCAGCTACAGCTATTGGTTTAATTTATCCAGAATTGAATGGTAAATTAAATGGTTTAGCTGTGCGTGTGCCTTTGTTAAATGCTTCCCTCACAGATTGTGTATTTGAAGTAGTTCGTCCTACTACAGTTGCCGAAGTTAATGGTTTATTAAAAACTGCATCAACCCAAGAACCATTAATAGGAATTTTGGGTTATGAAGAACGTCCTTTAGTGTCTATTGATTATAAAGATGATCCTCGTTCTGCGATTATTGATGCTCTTTCGACAATGGTTGTCAATGGAACTCAAGTCAAGATATTGGCTTGGTATGACAATGAATGGGGTTATGTTAACCGGATGATGGAATTAGCACGAAAGGTAGCTTTAAGTTTGCGGAAATAAGGGTTTTTCGTCAAGATTTTGGGGTATTTAATTTACCCCATTTCTCTCACTTTTAACTCGTACTATATTGACAACTTTGAATTTTTAATCATGGCTTCTACTACAGCTTCTAACTCTAATTTCAAGAATTACATTCTGGTAACACTGGCATATTGGGGCTTCACTTTGACTGATGGGGCTTTGCGAATGTTGGTGTTACTCTATTTTAATCAAATCGGTTATACACCCATCCAAATTGCTTTTTTATTCCTGTTCTATGAAGTATTTGGAGTTGTTACAAACTTTCTCGGCGGTTGGATTGGTTCTCAGTTTGGTTTAAAGGTGACTCTTTACACTGGTATTGGGTTACAGGTGTTTTCTTTGATGATGCTGTCCTTTCTCAATCCAGCTTGGGTGCAGTGGTTCGCGGTTCTCTATGTGATGATTGCACAGGCATTTTCGGGAATTGCTAAGGACTTAACCAAAATGAGTTCTAAAAGTGCTATTCGCTTGGTTGTGCCTCAAGAAGCCCAATCATCTTTGTTTAAATGGGTGGCTGTACTAACGGGTTCTAAAAATGCTTTAAAAGGAGTGGGATTCTTTCTTGGTAGCGCCCTGCTGAGTTCAGTTGGCTTTATTAGTTCTCTGTGGATTATGGCTGGGGGACTGGCTGTAATTATGTTTTCTGGGTTAATGTTGCCTAAAGCCATGGGCAAAATCAAGAAAAAGGTCAAATTTAGTCAACTTTTTTCTAAAAGCCCGGAAATCAATATTCTCTCGGCTGCACGATTCTTTTTGTTTGGGTCTAGAGATGTATGGTTTGTTGTGGCTTTACCAGTTTTTTTACGGGGGACTTTAGGCTGGTCTTTTTATCAGGTAGGAGGATTTTTGGCTTGTTGGGTGATTGGTTATGGCATGATTCAGTTTTTAGCACCAACACTCATGCAGCGTTTTGGTTCTGGCCGTCCACCCCAATCTCAAACTATTCGATTTTGGACATTTACATTAACCGCTGTTCCCGGTGCGATCGCTCTGGCATTACAATTAGGTTTACCTGCTAATCTGGTTATTATTGCTGGACTTCTGATTTTTGGTGTGGTGTTTGCTTTTAATTCTGCTGTTCACTCCTACCTGGTTTTGGCATTTACTGATGATGATAAAGTTGCCTTAAATGTCGGTTTTTACTATATGGCAAACTCCGGTGGTCGTCTTGTGGGTACTGTGTTATCGGGTTTGGTTTATCAAATATTTGGACTGGTTGGTTGTCTATGGACATCAATGTTTTTTGTATTAGCAGCAGGTTTAGTTTCTCTGAAGTTACCTAATCCTCAACCCAGTAAAGCTATAGCTTGGAAAGCTGGAGATGGAGATTAATATTTCTCAGTCTAAAGATATGCTATGGAAATAGGTATATCCTACCCTAGTTGGATGACTCGAAAATTTATTTGACTTTAAATTTGGTAATGGGCAATTATTGACAGTTTTTGCCTTTTGCCTAAATATTAATTTACAATAAATACGCATTTTATCATCACAATCAGAATAAGATACTCGACTTCTTAGAAAAGTCGGGTCTCTAAAAATAATAGAGGTAAATTAAGTGGAATATGTAATTAAAAAAGACACCATCAAACGCCTTTCTTTTCTTGATCGCTTTTTGACATTGTGGATATTTCTGTCCATGGTTATTGGAGTTGGTTTAGGATATTTTTTCCCCAATATAGAAGTTTTTATCAATCATTTCCAACTGGAAACAACTAACATCCCAATTGCCATTGGTTTAATTTTAATGATGTACCCCCCATTGGCAAAGGTAAAATATGAAGAGTTAGGTGATGTATTTCGTAATAGGAAAATTCTCGGACTATCATTATCCCTAACTTGGATAATTGCCCCAATGGTGATGTTTATACTTGCTATTCTTTTCCTACGGGATAAACCTGAATATATGACTGGTTTAATCCTAATTGGATTATCCCCTTGTATTGCTATGGTAATTGTCTGGAGTGATTTAGCTAAAGGAGATCCTGAATATACGGCCGCACTTGTTGCTTTTAACAGTATTTTTCAAGTTTTATTTTACAGCCTTTATGCCTGGTTTTTTATTTCTATTTTACCGCCTTTATTTGGTTTACAAGGAAGTATTGTAAATATCAGTATTGGAGAAATTGCCAACAGCGTTTTTATCTATTTAGGCATTCCTTTCTTAGCTGGATTTATGACTCGCTGTATTTTAGTAAAAGCTAAAGGTAAGCACTGGTATCATCATCAGTTTATTCCCAAAATTAGTCCCATTACTTTAATTGCTCTCTTATTTACTGTCGTGGTAATGTTTAGTTTAAAGGGTAATTTAATTGTGCAGATTCCTCTAGATGTTGTTCGCATTGCCATTCCCTTGATTATCTATTTCCTATTCATGTTTTTTAGTAGTTTTTATCTGGCATGGAAAATTAAAGCCGACTATGCAAAAGCTGCTAGTGTGGCATTTACCGCTGCTGGTAATAATTTTGAATTAGCGATAGCTGTGGCTATTTCTGTATTTGGAATTAAATCTGGTGTGGCTTTTGCTGCTGTAATTGGACCTTTGGTAGAAGTTCCAGTCTTAATTAGTTTAGTCAGTGTATCTTTCTGGATCAAAAAGCAGTTTTTTAGGTTATCTTCCCCAATGGGATTATAATTAAATACGTTTAATCTACTATTGATTTATTTGAATTTAATGAAAGTTGCTGATTTAATTATCTGGTTTGAAACATGGGCAAATCCCTCTTGGTGCGAAAGTTGGGATAATTGCGGTTGGCAAGTTGAACCCGGTATTTTAGACCAAGAAGCACGGGTTTTAGTCTGTCTAACTCCAACTTTAGCAGTTATCCAAGAAGCGATCGCTCTCCATGCTAATCTTATTTTCGCCCATCATCCCCTGATTTTTCATCCCCCCAAATCTTTCCGCACTGGGGAAGTTTTAACGGAAATCATGCGGTTAGCTTTTACCCACAATATTGGTA
This sequence comes from Dolichospermum circinale AWQC131C, assembly GCF_000426905.1. Taxonomy (NCBI): domain Bacteria; kingdom Bacillati; phylum Cyanobacteriota; class Cyanophyceae; order Nostocales; family Aphanizomenonaceae; genus Dolichospermum; species Dolichospermum circinale. Next base: position 92,910 of record NZ_KE384589.1, on the reverse strand, counting down.
TTTACACCGCACATACTAATTTTGACCAAGTAGCAGATGGAACTGCTGATGTTTTAGCGCAAATTCTCCAACTTCAACAAGTATCACCCATTATCCCTACTCAATCGGGTTTAGGTTATGGGCGTGTAGGAATGCTAGAATCTACGTTAACATTACAAGAGTTACTTCATCATATTCAAATCCAACTAAATTCACCCCATTTGATTTTTTCACCCACAGCGGATTTAAAACAGAAAATTTCTCGTGTAGCGGTTTTAGGCGGTTCTGGGGCAGGCTTTATTTCAGCAGTGGTCAAAACTAAGGCCCAAGTCTACTTAACTTCTGATTGTAAATTTCATCAATTCCAAGAAAGCCGTGATCTGGGTATAATTTTAATTGATGCTGGCCATTATGCCACAGAACGTCCCGCCTGCCATCGCCTAGTCCAGAAATTTCAAGCCCTTAACTTAGATTGGGTGCAATTGAGCGAGCAAGATGAAGATTTCCGGCAGTTTTTAGCCTAAATTAGACAATTGTAAATTATACATACCAGATAGCAAAGAATGTTAAAATTCTACCAAGGAATAGGAAATAATGTTATCATGGGTAAAAATAATGTTTTTGTCGGGAACAGCTAACTTTCTCGTTGGAAACATCAAGTCAAGGAAAAATATCTGTGTTGACAGTTTGCACAACCGTTCTACTAATGCGGTAAACTGAAAATTAAGACCCAAACTTTCATCTAGCACTAATGACTAAAAATAAGTGGTAAAATTGAGTCACTAAACTTACTGGTTTCCTGGTTTCTTACCGCGAACTTCACCTGTTAAAGGTTGATATTCCCGGCACAAAACCCAAATCTGACAGGTTTAACTATGTTGTATAAAAAGGCAGAAGCGCTACATGCTACACCGCAAGATTTATCAACTGTGTTGCGACGGGCGGGAGGTATGTGTTTTTTTGCGGGATCAACAGCGCTGGATAGAGCGGGCCCGCATTATTGATATCGAGGGTGACTTAGTGACTTTACGCTATGAAACAGACGAGGAAGATGAAGTTTGTTCTTGGGAGGAAATGGTTCGTCTCGAAAGCATCGGATCTGTCACTCAAAAATTATCTTCAGTCCAACGCGGTAATATAGAACCGCTGACAACTGATGACTGTCCAGAAGCCGAGCGCATTCATAACCCTTATACTGACCTAAATCCAGATTAAACGCTTCTAAATTAAATTCACGTCAAGCGTTCAAAAGCAGGACAGTATCCGTCAAGGGTAACTTTGAAATTATATAAAGGGGCGGCGGAGTTCCAACACCGTTGCCCCTTTTGATGTCTACAATTACCGCAGCAGTCAACATCACCAGCATGAGGACGAAGGCTATTTGAGTTTAATAATTCTCGTGGAGATAACCCCCGTAATACCAAATCTTCACCTTGCCAACGGGCTGCTATTAAACCCGTATCAGCAAATTGTCGCCAGCGAGGGTCAGTTGTTAAGGTATCTGGAAGCGTAATAGTAATCACAGTTCCCAGTTCCGTCAATTCCCCCCCATAATTAGTTTCTGGAGCATCTGGTTGTAAAAACGTCTCTCCAATTGGTAATTCTACCAAAGTTCCGGCGGCAGGTGAATGGACATGATAGCGGTTTTGTAATTCTTCTAAACAAGTTAAGTCCGCTAGGTAACTAGGAGAACCATGCACAAAAATAACGTGCTGAGGTCGTAAATTATGAATTAGCTGGGTTGTTCCAGGTCCATCACTATGTTGCGCTAACAGGTAGGTTTCAATTGTTGTCGGTGCTAAATATTGCCGATTAGCAAGATTGGTCTTTTCCGGGACAAGAATTAGCCAATTACCGCTGTTTGGTTGGGTATACTTACGTAAATCTGCTGAATAATCTGTAATAACAATACAAGGAGATGTGCCTAAAGTTGCTAAATTTTCCGGCTTTAATCTTCTAACACGGGGTTTTACCCGTTCATCCCAAAATAAAGGTTGATGACGCGCAAAGTTCTGTACTGAAGTAGGAAGATGGGTTAAAATTTCTAAATAAGCATCGCAACCAGTCCCTACCTCACCATCTACCCAAATATCTAAATCTCTACCTGTAAAGTGATGATGGGAACGTAACAACATGAGTAATTCTTGACCTAAACCTAATGCTGGCGTTGGTAAAATTACTGAAGAGTTCTCCCCTAATCCGCTGGAACTGATAGCGCGATGAATCCTTTCTGCTAGTTGATTTTCTTGGTGACGACGATGGGGATGACGAGATGTGCCATAACTACCTTCAATTAACAGCACGTCTAAATTTAAACCTCGTAATTCATCGAGTCGCAATCCTTCGACTAATCGGGAATTAGAGAGGAAAAAATCACCAGTATAAAGTAATTTATAATCTCTGTTGGGGGTGTGGTAGGTTAAGAGAATAGCCACAGCGCCGGGTAAATGTCCTGCGGGAAATAATTCTACTATTAAACCTGCTTTAATTTCTATAGGCGATCGCAATGGTAAGGCTTGACAAAATGAGGGAATGTTCCCTAATTCTGCTTCTTTCCAATTTAGCGGTAATAACTTTGTTGTCACCTCACTAGCATATATAGGTAATGCTGGGAAAGCTTGATGTAGCGCAAATAAACCTCTAGCATGATCTGGATGAGCATGACTAACTATAACTAAATCCGCCGGTGTAGATCCGATAGCACATTGTGGCGATTTAGTCAAGTCCTTAGTTACAGGTAAAATATTTGCCAGGCCAAAATCTAGCAGAATTCGGTGGGGACCCATTCTGACTAGTAGACACACCCCTTCATTTTGATGCTGAACGCTGTAGGGTAAACATTGTAACTCATTGGCGGTTTCTTCAGCATCAATTGATATGTTATTGATCATGATCATCCCCTCAATCAAACTAATAGCTGAGAAAATTGGTTGTTAGCAATATTCCTCAGTAGAGTTGTGAAAGTTGGAAACGTAAATTATTACTCCTGTTAATGTGCAGAACCATTACCGTGATAGTTTTTGGAATCATAAAAGCCATTTTTCGTACCAAAGAATAAGCACGAAACAGTAAATATAACAGTTAAAACCACTAAAATCAGCTTGACATCCATAGATTTTTGACCGTTGACTCAAGACCCTTATATCTTAATAGAGTGTTTTTGCTTTTGGGTAAAATCAGCAGAAAATCTTTACCATAGTGAGTTTATTCTGAAGATACCTAAATACACAGGGTGCTATATTGTGATTGTGGTCATTTTTATGAGGGTTCAGCATTGCTAAACCCCTACCATAACCGAAAAATTGCCATCAGAAATACTTCACTGCTTTACCTGATCTAACCAGACCTGCAAATCATGGAGACTGGTAAAATCCAATAATGCCTCGCTCAGACTTACTAGTACAGATAATGGTAAAACAGAAATGGAATGATGTGCATCTGCTGGTAATTCTCCAAACCGTTTAGTTAACAGTCGAATTACTAGATTTAAAGTTGCTTGTTGTAGTCCTTCTTGTCTTCCTTCTTGTTTAATTTCCTGGTAAGCGCGACTTTTTTCTAATGAAATTCCTGCTTGAACCTCCGTTAAACTGAGTTTTTCAAATCTATACATCATTATTTTTTACATTTACACGATCACCAGATACACTAAAATCTGCAACCTTTAGCGAATTTATCAAAACAGTTTATAATGAAATAGATTTTGGTGAGAAACTTACGGTATATGAATAACAACGACAAGAAAGTTTACAATTACACCGTCATTCTCCAAAGGGAAGAAGACGGAGGTTATCACGCTTTTTGTCCTCTTCTTAAGGGTTGTCATTCCCAAGGAGATACTTTTGAAGAAGCGATCGCCAATATAACAGAAGCTGTAGAATTATATCTTGAAAGTCTAATGGCTGATCATCAACCTATCCCTAAAGAAGATTATATTGTTAAGCCATTAAGTGTTTTAGTATGAGTATTTTTCCCAGCGTCAAAGCTAAAGACTTTATTAAAGTTGTTGAAAAATTAGGTTTTTATTTTGATCGTCAAAAGGGGAGTCACGCCATTTACAAGCATAATGATGGGCGTAGAGTTGTTATTCCTATTCATTCAGGAAAAGATATTAAACAAGGTACTTTAACAGGAATGATTCAAGATGTTGGTATTGATAAAGAAACATTCTTCAATTTGTTAGGAAAATAAGAGATATCTTCTTAGATTTTATTTCACAGCAAATCTCGATCGGCTATCATTCCTAATTTTTGATTAATTAATATGAAAAACAAGCCCAAATATTGATGGTCAAAAGATTATGGAGATAGCTTCGCTCGCCGTGGGCATCGCAATTTTGGAGAATGAAAACCCCCTGGGTGAGTAGAGAGCATATTTTCAATATACTCTAATATATACTCTTCGAGTATTTGTTGATCCAAGCAGTCTCTTCCCAGTTGAGTTAAACGAAATGCAATAAATGATAGAAACTTAGCTTTAATTCACGTTCCTTAGAGGGTAATATCTTCTCCACGTTCGGTAAAGCGGACATCTTTAATTTTCCACTCAGAATTGCTCATTAGGGTTTTGCGAACACTACCAAACAATGCAAACTGTTCACAGCTAGAAAGAGACGATAATTGTCTTTTTGATTCTGGTGATACTCGAATATCAACAGTAGCAACACGATTTTTCACATTTATACGATAACCAGATACACTAAAATCTGCTGTATTTTGTTCTTTGAGTATTTTACCTATAGCCTCATTCATGGGTTCTGCTGCGGAAACCTCAGCTTTTTTAGCAATTAGCTCTTGACATTGATCATCACTTGTGTATAAGGTAACGTTGGTAGTTTTCCCGGAGATAGCTTTACTATCGGAATTGGTGGAATATGGCTCAATTCGCGGAATAGGAGACTTTTCTGGTTCTTTTTCAGGAATGGGGTTAATGTTGTTATTGGGTGTAGTTTCTGGAGTTGGGTTATTAGCGGTATTATTAGCATCACAACTGGTAATAACAGTGCAGAATACTACTAAGAATAATGATGAAATGGCCTGTTTGTAATTATACATATAGTAATTCAGTTGGATTTTTACAATTATCAGGGGAAGGAAAGAGAAAACCCTAATATCAATGATAACTACTTTTGTTCCCAAATATAAAGTTAAGGTAGCGTTAAGTTTAGGGTTGAAGAAAATAAATTTTATTTTTTAGTATACTTTCGTAACAAAAAAGCAAATTTTTGTTTAAATTATTGATTTAATAATGATTTTTAAGATAGTAACTTAAAAGTTGATTGAATTTTATTGAGAAAGAGTTAATATAAAATATAGCTGATAGTAATTCTGTAATTTTTATGAATGTAGTTACTGCTAAACGCTTCACTGTCGCTGAATATCACCGTCTAGGGGAAATCGGCTTCTTTAGAGAAGATGAGCGAGTTGAGTTAATCAAGGGTGAAATAATTCAAATGGCTGCAAAAGGTACACCGCACTGTGTTTGTGAAACACTTTTATTTAGGGAATTAGTCAAGCTTTTGCTAGACCGCGCTATGGTGCGAGGACAACAACCTATTATTATCCCTGACCACAGTGAACCAGAACCAGATTTAGCCATTGTTTATAATGTCAATGATAATTATCTTTCAAGTCATCCCAAACCATCTGATATATTACTTTTAATTGAAATTTCTAATTCTACTTTGAAATATGATCGAGAAATAAAATTACCTCTTTATGCAGAAGCAGGTATTTCTGATTATTGGATATTTAATTTAATCAAATATTGTTTAGAGTGTTACAGTGAACCTTATCAAGATTCCCAAGGTAATTTTGATTATCGTCGTAAATTAATTTTATTACCTAATGAGTCTGTTAAATTGCCATCTTTTCCTCATTTAGTTTTAGATTTATCCAAAGTATTTCCTGGGTAAAAATAGGGGATTAAATATTAATTTGCAAATTTTATAGAAATATGCTAAGTTCATGTTTAAATGTTAAGCTACTTGAGTTGTGCCAATTTACTTTACATGAGTAGTAGTTTATACAAATCATACAATAGAGAAAAATCATGTTAGATAAGCTGATTAAATATTTTGTCTACGCGACAAAAGGATATATTATAAAAACACAGCTAATTAAGTTTTTGTATTTGGCTGATTTGTACTCTGTCAAATGGACAGGAAAACAACTGACTGAATTAGATTGGTGTTATTATAGCTTTGGACCTTGGAATGAAGACATAGATACTGCTTTAAAACAAATGAACGGTAAAGAGATTATTCAAGAATCTCAGGGAGATAAAGTATTGATTAAACTTGGTGCTGACGCGACTAATGTGGAAGATTTGCAACTACCTTTAAGTCTCAGGCTAATTCTTGATAATATCAGGAGAGAATGGGCAGGTCCAGGGCAAGAAAAACTTCAAGCGTTGTTAAAATATGTGTATAGCACTGCCCCCATGTTAGAGGTGATAGATACCCATAAACCAGAAGAAAAAGTTAAGCTTAATTTACTGGCAGAACAGGAAAAATTAATCAGGGAATTGAAGCGTGGCGTTAGCCATTTCTGACAATTAACAAATAGCCGCATTCACAAACTGAATTACATTTCCTAAACCAGTTTGAGTTTTCAGGTTTGTAAAAACAAAAGGCTTATCACCGCGCATTTTTTTTGCATCTCGTTCCATAACATTCAAATCAGCACCCACATAGGGAGCAAGATCAGTTTTATTAATCACTAATAAATCAGATTTAGTGATACCTGGACCACCTTTACGGGGGATTTTATCACCAGCAGCGACATCAATGACATAAATGGTTAAATCTACTAATTCAGGACTAAAAGTAGCAGCTAAATTATCTCCACCACTTTCTAAAAAGACTAAATCTAAATTGGTAAATTTCTCTTCTAATTGTTCAATTGCGGACAAATTCATGGAAGCATCTTCACGGATAGCAGTATGGGGACAACCTCCCGTTTCTACTCCTAAAATGCGATCGCTTTCTAAGGCTTGAGAACGAACTAAAAATTGAGCATCTTCTTGAGTATAGATATCATTTGTCACCACTGCTAATTGATATTTTTTCCGTAAATTCTTACATAAAGCATCTACTAAAGCTGTTTTTCCTGAACCCACGGGACCCGCAACCCCTACTCTTAAAGCCGTCATAATTCTTAACTCCTAAATAGTCTAGTGTACTGGATTTCGTGCTGCATACTTGCTAAAGATAAACCCCAATTACAACATCCTAAATCATCATCTTCCATGAGCAAAATTTCCTCCACAGTAGTAGTTAATAAAGGTTGTAAACCCAGTAATAATTCTTGTCCCGCAGTTTGTCCCAGAGGAATAAGTTTGATCCCAGCCGTAATTAAATTATTAGCCCAACTGTGTAAATAAGCTAATAAACAGGCTTGGATATTTATATCCCAATAAGCGCAAGCAATCGCAAAAGCGATCGCATAATTACTAGGATAACCCACAGCTTTAACTAAAGGTAAAATTTCCGGTTCTAGCTTACCTAATAATTGCATCAGAGAACGTCCCATTTGCCAATTAGCAGCCCGTAATTCCTCCGTATCTCTGGCGGCCGATAACCATAAATTCCAGCGTTTTAAAGCCTCTATATCATTGGTTTTTACAGCATGAACAGCCCTAACAATTACCCCAGCATCTAGACGAATTGAACCATAAATTAATTCAGATTTAAGCCAATCTTTGAGATTTTCTATATTAGTAATAGTTCCGTTTTCTACTAACATTTCCAAACCTTCCGAATAACCATAAGCACCTACAGGTAAAGCCGGACTAGCTAATTGTAAAATCCCCAAAAAATTGTTATGCGTGAGAGTGATTTCCATAAGCACCTAATTCTGGTTGAAAAGGGACAAATTCCTCTTGAATTTCTAAACCCAATTGTGTTAACATAGCCTGTAAAACTGCATCTGGAGATAAGCGTAAATAAGTGGGAGTAATTTCCACGGGTACATGACGATTTCCTAAATGATACGCAGCCCTTAATAATAAAGGAATTTCCGCGTAAGCAGTTAAAACAGGTTCAGGTTTAGCAATTATTTTCATATAAATACTGTGGTTTTCATCAATAAGTATATCACCATCATTTAATATTGTCCCTCTAGGTAAACGCAAAAGAATCTCCTCACCATCTGCTAAGATAAATTTATAACGGCTGCGAGTCCGTTCTTCCGCAGTCAGTGAAAGAGTAATATTAACTGTAGTGGGAATATTAAGTGGTTGACGTTGGGTAAAAGTCAGCATGATTTAATAAAATCAACTTGATATTGAACTTTAGCCATTATAAATTATTTTGATTTTTTTATAAACAAAATAAACAAAAATATACCTGATTTCTCGGAGAAATCAGGTATATAATAGGCTAGGGTTAACTATAATAGGACTTACGCAAGATTCATGGAATAACGAACCACTCCAGACACAGAGGTCACGGAGAAATGAGGATTTGAGAGATATTTTGCGTAAGTCCTGTATAATTTTTGAGGGGGAAATTTCTGCTAATTAAGCGGAGGCTTGATTTTTTAATAAAATGCTAAATAATTCCTCATAGTCACGGGAAAAATAGTCATAAAATTTGCGAAATTTATCTGGAGAGATAGCACTTTGTAAAACAGCAAAAACAGCGCGGACATGAATAATTGAGATAGTAGGTTTCACATTTTCTTTTTCACTAATACGTTCAATAAACTCCTGTAGATTAAAAGCTTCAATAGGGTCTGCTTCACCTCCACGTAAATATTCCCCTAATTCTTCAGGTATTTGTGTTGCTAATTCCTCTCTTTCAGCACTAGGAACAATTTGTTTAATAATTTCCAAAGTAGCACGGGTAGCGACTTCTGCTTCTTCAAGAGATTCTGATTGTGCTAGACTTTGGACATGAATTATAAACTCATTATATTGCATTTTTGATCTCCAGTAATTAATATTTTATTTTGAGTAAAAATCCCGATTTTTTTATTTAATCCTGTGAATAAATTCTGATAAATTATGATTTTTTGGTAGAAGTCAGAGATATGAATACTATGCTGAATCTCTACTCAAAAACTTGTTTTAATTTATCTACGATTATCTACTGTCAATTATTCTTGGAATCTTATTCTCAGTAGCTTCATCTTAATTTGGTATAACTCATAATTTGAATTGAATAGTAAACTTACTTTAGTCTAAATCTTAATTATTGACTTAACTTCATCCTAAAGAAATAGATAGAGGTATATCTATAGTGATATTTCTAAATATCATTAAAGTTAATTAAAGAAATTGGGTATATTTTTAGGTTAGGGTGAGGGATAATTCATGAATTATCCCTACTTTCTGTGATTAAATTATTGCTTAATTGCTTGATATCGTCCCAAAGCCATTAAAGGAAAATACTGTTGATAGAAGTGATACTTCAAATAAAAATGACAAGGAAAACCAGTTCCAGTGAAGTATTTTTCTTCCCAAGTACCATCTAATTTTTGTGTTTTTAACAGGTAATTAATCCCCTTTTCAATACTATCAATAGCGAATTTACCAGTTGCTTCACCGGCGGAAATCAAGCCAATTAAAGCCCATGCTGTTTGGGAAGCAGTGCTTTGTCCTTGTCCTTTCAAACTAGGATCATTGTAACTAAAACAAGTTTCTCCCCAACCACCATCATTATTTTGAACTTTGACTAACCAAGCTGTACCTTTAGCGATATTTTCACGATATTTGAGAGGATTTATTAAAGCTAAAGCCGATAAAACGCCGCTAGTTCCATAAATGTAATTTACACCCCAACGGCCAAACCAACAACCCTCTATTTCTTGTTCTGCTAAAAGATAATCTAAAGACTTTTGTAAATTATTGGCTGGAATTGATAAATTACAAGCTCCCAACATTTCTAATACTCTAGCAGTAACATCAGCCGTATTTGGATCAATCATAGCTTTCAAATCACCATAGGGGATAGAATTAAGCCATTCTTGATCATTATCAATATCAAAAGCCGCCCAACCCCCTGGTTTACATTGCATAGTTGTAATCCAATTTAAAGCCCGATTAATAGCTTGTTTTTTCAATTCTTCATTTGGTAATTTGGCTTGATGTAAAGCCATAACAACTACAGCGGAATCATCCACATCTGGATAAAAACGATTGTCAAATTCAAAAGCCCAAGCGCCGGGTTTCCCGTGCTTATTTTTGACATTCCAATCACCATAATCGAGAATTTGTTTGTCTATTAACCATTCTCCTGCTTTAACAATAGCTGGATGATCTGCCGGAAAACCTGAATCGCCTAAAGCCCGAATCACCCAAGCCGTATCCCATACAGGAGAAACACAAGGTTGTACACAGTAACTATTTTCTGTTTCCATAGCAAAATTATCAACTGCTTTTAAACCTCGTTGGATAATTGGGTCATTAACATCATAATCCAAACATTTTAAAGCCAACAGAGAATTTAACATAGCGGGAATAATTCCCCCCCAGTCTCCGGTAACTTCTTGACGTTCTAAAATCCACTTTTCTGCGGCTTGAATACCTTCATTTCTCAAAGGAACAAAATTGAGACTTTCTGCTAATTTGAAACCATCATCGAGGATGTTAAAAATATCCGACCAATCGCCATTTTTTGGTAATTCCCATCGGACATTATTCACACCTTCAGCATATAATTCATCTAAATTAATGGGTTGATCTATTTTAAAGATGGGTTTACGATCAAAGACAATTAATAATGGTACAGTGCTAGAACGCGCCCAACTAGAAAGTTCATAAATATTGAAAGGAAAATTATCGGGTAACAACATTACCCAAGGTGGTAAAGAAGGAAGTCCGCGCCAATTATAACAGCCAATTAAAGCTAGATGTAACTTTGTAAAAATGCGAGTTTTGCTAATACCACCTTTAGCCAAAATTAGGGATTTTGCTTTTATTAGTGCGGTGTCTGTAGCGGGTACACCCAACAACCTCAAAGCCATATAAGCCTCTACAGTTGTGTTTAAATCCCCACCATCTCCATAAAACAATTCCCAACCTCCATGTTCTCGCTGTTGAGAACGCAGATAACTTTCAACCTTATCTAAAGGTCTATTTTTATCCGTTCCCCAAATCTTATGCAGCAAAACAGCCTCAGAAGTAATGGTAACATTAGATTCTAACTCAGCCCACCAATAACCATCGGGATTTTGCATCGAAAGCAGATATTTTTGACTAGCTGTAATCCCATCTACAACTTGCTTGACTTTTACCCTATCTTGTGTTTGCATAAAATACTTCCTCAACAGCCAATAATAATTAATAACATAACCGAAATCAGAGAAAATTCTTCCCCAAAATCAGCAAACATTGTATTCTATCCAAATCAGTAATAATTAAATTTGTGATTGAATCAAGGTATAAAAGTCAAAACCTCTTAATCCCTTACTCTCTGCGACTCTGCGCCTCTGCGTGAAAAAAATTCATATCTTCCTTCAGTAACACCGAACTTTTCTGTTAAATTTTGAATTGGAGTAAAGCGAAAATTATGATAACAATTGTATTAACTTTAACCCTTTTATCCTTAATAACTTGGTTATTTTTACTCTTATTTTGGGGACAATTTTGGCGAGTTAATCACCAATTAGAATCAAATAAAAGCGTTATAAAAAACACATTACCGACAGTGTGTGTAGTAGTACCAGCGCGTAACGAAGCGAATGTTATTCCTATTAGCTTGCGATCGCTCCTCTTGCAAGACTATACTGGTAATTTCACCATCTTCTTAGTAGACGATCAAAGTAGCGATGGTACAGCTAATTTTGCCCAAGGAGTAGCCTACGCTGTTGATAAAACAGATAAATTGCAGATTGTCTCCAGCGAATCATTACCTAAAGATTGGACAGGTAAATTGTGGGCAATGGCACAAGGAGTAGAAAAAGCAAGTGAACTAACACCAGACTATTTTTTACTAACAGATGCGGATATAGAACATGATCTTAGTAACTTGCGGCGCTTAGTAACCAAAGCCGAATCCCAGGATTTAGATCTGGTATCTATCATGGTGCGCTTGCGCTGTCAAAGCTTTTGGGAAAAACTGTTAATTCCCGCTTTCGTCTTTTTCTTCCAAAAACTGTACCCGTTTTCCTGGGTAAATAACCCCAAAAAAACCACAGCAGCCGCAGCAGGAGGCTGTATTTTAATACACAGAGAAGCCCTAAATAGAATTGGTGGGTTGCAAATAATTCGTCAGGCCTTAATTGATGATTGTTCCTTAGCAAAAGCCGTCAAATCAAATCATGGCAAAATCTGGTTAGGACTAAGCACCTCAACAATCAGTTTACGCCCTTATGATTCCCTGAAAACAATTTGGGATATGGTAGCTAGAAGTGCTTATACACAACTTAATTATTCCCCTTTACTACTAGTGGGTAGTTTATTAGGAATGACTTTAGTTTATTTATTACCACCAATAGGAATTATTTTAGGAGTGTTATTAGGAAATTCGCCAATTACCCTAGTATCTTTCACAGCATATTTACTCATGACTTTTGCTTATTTGCCAATTATTCGCTTTTATAAATGTTCTGCAATTTTTGCTTTTAGTTTACCAATCATTGCTTTTTTATATACTTTAATGACATTAGATTCAGCATTGCGTCATTGGCAAGGACGTGGAGGTGAATGGAAAGGTAGAGTTTACCAATCCAAAAAAGCTAACTAATAGTAAAAAAAGTCGGCTGTATAAAATTTTTCTGGCTGTAATTTTTCAAAAATATTAATAATCCGAGTCATATCTGGGGAATGTGGCGTAAAAATTTTGGATTTTGGATTTTGGATTAAATAGACCAAGGAAGATTGATAAAAACCGCTCTAAAATCTAAAATC